>JAXDJK010000568.1:0-3281 GCA_034665665.1 Acidobacteriota bacterium | reverse complement strand
TCGGCCGCAGCGCCGCAATCATCGGCACCTGCGTCACCGAGCGCCCCGGCTCGATCATCCTCGATACGGGAATGGGAAGGAGGCTGCTGGCGGAGCCGGAAGGCGAGCCGCTGCCGCGCATATGTTGAACGTGGCCGTTCTCTGCTCGAAACGCGCGCCCGGTCTGGAGGTCCTGCGTCAACGCACGAACGTCGTGTGCGTGCTCGACCGGCAGGCGCCACGCCGCTCCGAGCGCGAGGCGTTCGACGCCGAGACCGCCGCGATGCTGCGACGCTTCGACGCCGACGCGGTGGTCTGCCTCGGCTACCTCTACGTCATCACCGAGCCGCTGCTGGCCGCGTTTCCCGATCGCATCCTGAACGTCCACGACTCCGACCTGCCCCGCTATCCGGGCCTGCACGCCACCCGCGATGCGATCTATGCCGGGGAACGCGAGACGCGCAGCAGTGTGCACCTCGTGACGCCGCAGCTCGACGCCGGTCCGGTGCTGGCGCGCAGCGACGCGTTTCCCGTCGCGCCGTTCGTGCATGAAGCCGTGGCCCGTGGCGAACACGACATCGTCCGTGCGTACGCGTATGCCCAACGCGAATGGATGATGCGCAGCACGTGGGGCTCGCTCGCCGCGGACGCGCTCGAGCGGCTGGTGCTGGAGGCTGTGGCGTGACCCACATCGTGACGTCCGTCGACGATGCCGTCGGCACGATCACCATCGACAGGCGCGAGCGTTTCAATTCGCTCGACGTGGAGACGGCGCGCGATCTGCGCAAGGCCGGACTGCGCATGGCGCGCGATCCGGCCGTCCGCGCGGTCGTGCTGCGCGGCGCCGGCGGCGTCTTCTGCAGCGGTGCCGACCTGAAGGACATTCGTGCCGCAGCGCCTTCCTACGGCGACGCGTTCAAGGAAATCCTCGAGTACATCCACAGCACGATCTCCGAGATCCGCCGCGCACCGAAACCGTTCCTCGCCGCGGTCGACGGCATCGCCGCGGCCGGGGGCTTCGGCCTGGCGATGTCGTGCGATCTGGTGCTCGCCTCCGATCGCGCGGCGTTCGAATGGGCGTACTCGAAGACGGGGTTGACCGGCGCCGAAAGCTCGACCTTCCTGCTGCCGCGGCTGATCGGGTTGCGCCGCTCCTTCGAGCTGCTGCTTTTGAATCCCCGCATCGACGCCGCGCGGGCCCTGGAGATCGGATTGATTACGACCGTCTTTCCGGCAGCGACGTTTGACGACGAAGTGCAGCGCGTCGCGCGGCAACTCGCGTCCGGGCCGACCGAGGCGTTCGGAATCGCGAAAGAGCTGCTCAATCAAGCGGCGGGGATGGACCGGCTCGACGTGCATCTCGATCGCGAGCTGGAGCAACTCGCGCGGATTGCCGACGGCAGCGACTTCGCCGAAGGCATCGACGCGTTTTTCGGGAAGCGTGTGCCGACGTTTGGAGCCGCGTGATGCACGAGTACTCGATCATCCAGTCACTCGTCGATTCCGTGGCCGCCGCCGTCGGCAGCCGCGATGCGGCCGTGCAACGCGTGGACGTGGCCATCGGGGAGATGGCCGGGGTCGACTGCGTGCTCCTGGCCACGGCGTTCGAAGTCTTTCGCGAAGGCACGCTTTGCGAGCACGCCGTGCTGACCATCGATCGCATCGCCGCGCGCTGGGAGTGCCCGCGTTGCGCGGGCGAGGTCGTACGCGGCGGATTCCTCCGCTGCGCCATCTGCAATGCGCCTGCGCGGCTTGCGACGGGCGACGAGATCATCCTGCAACGCATTGAACTGGAGGTGGCCTGATGTGCCAGAAGGACTCTGCCGCGAACGTCGTCGACTTGCAGACACGCATCCTCGCGCGCAATGACGATACGGCTTCGCACAACCGCGAGCATTTCCTCGAGCGCGGGATCTTCGCCCTCAACGTGATGGGCTCGCCCGGCTCGGGCAAGACCGCCGTGCTCGAGGCCACCGCCCGCACGTTCGCCGATCCAGGAAAGCTTGCCGCGCTGGCGGGCGACCTGGCCACGGACAATGACGCGGCGCGGCTGCAGCGCGCCGGCCTCCGCTCCCGCGCCATCGAGACCGGCCAGGCCTGCCACCTCGACGCGGAGCTGGTCCATCACGAGCTGCATCACTTCGACCTGACCGGCGTCGAGATCTTCTTCATCGAGAATGTCGGCAATCTCGTTTGCCCCGCCGTCTACGACCTCGGGCAGGCCGCGAACGTGGTCGTGCTCTCCATCACCGAGGGGGAGGACAAGCCGCTCAAGTACCCGACCATGTTCGCGAAGGCGGACCTCGTGCTGCTCACCAAGATGGATCTCCTCCCCCACCTGCCGTTCGTACGGATTCCGGCGATTCTCGACGCGCTCGCGCACGTCATGCCGGATCCGCGTGTCATCGCGCTTTCCCCGCTGGGCGGCGACGGTATCGCGGAGTGGCTGCAGTGGTTGACGGCAGCCCGCACCGCGACGCTCGCGGGAGGCGAGGTCCCGGCATGAACACCTTCGCCTGGACGCTCCCGCTCGCGGCGGCGAGCGTCGGCGCCTTGCACACGCTCGCCCCCGATCACTGGATGCCCTTCGCCGCGCTCGCCCGCGCCCGCGGCTGGACATCGGCGCGCGCAGTACGCACGACCGTGATCTGCGGCCTCGGCCACGTGACCGTCTCCGCGATCCTCGGCATCGCCGCCCTCTCCGCCGGATTCGGCGTCGCACAGCTCATCGGCGGCAAGCTCGCCACCCTCGCCCCCGCGCTGCTCATGCTCTTCGGCACCGTCTACATGCTCTGGGGCCTCCGCCCGCACCGCCACCGCCACGAAAAGCACGGCGCGACGGAATGGTCTCTCTTCGTCCTCTTCTCCTCCGACCCGTGCGTCGCGCTGATCCCGCTGATCATCGCCGCCTCGGGTGGCGGTTGGGCGCACATCGCCGCCGTGATCGTCGCATATGAGATCGGCACGATCGCCTCGATGTCCATCCTCGTCGTCACGGCGCACGCCAGCGCCCGCTCGATCCGCTTCCACCTGCTCGATCACTATGGCGATGCGATTGCCGGTGGCTTGATTGTGACGGTAGGAGCGGCGGTGCAGTTGCTGGGGATCTGACGTTTGCTCTCGTCGTTGAAGGTAGCTACCGAGGGCTACTTTGATTGCATGCGTTCCGTCGGGATCAAGCTCCTCGGGCGGCGGATCACCGATGACGAAGGTGGGAACGCCTGCGGGCAGGTGGTTCGCAGCCACGGCATTTCTACGCCGCGACAAAGCGGCGCCTAAGGGCACCGGCAGTCCAAACCTGC
>JAXDJK010000567.1:0-5608 GCA_034665665.1 Acidobacteriota bacterium | reverse complement strand
CGGCTACGGTCCATCCACGCCGGACATCCACCATCCGACCGGCTACTGGCTCACGCCGGCGCTGATGGCGCTGGCGAGCGGGGTGCCGGTGCTGTGGAACGCGCCGGGCATGCACCGCAACGCCATTCCGGAGTGGGGGGAGTCGCTGCTGGAACTGGCCCTCGGTGCCAGCGCGTACATCGCCGTACGCGATGAGCCGTCGCGGGCGACGCTCTCCCGCTTCGTGGCGCCGGAGCGCATCACCGTCGTGCCGGATACGGCCTTCGGCGTGGGGCGTCTCCTGCCCGCCGAGGAGTCGGCGGCCATGCAGCGCCTGCGGGCAGAGGCCGGGTTGACGAAGCCGTACATCGTGGTGCAGCCGGTGCGCTGGCGGGACGCCGGGTTCGACGCGTTCCTCGAGCAGAACCGCGAGCGTTTCGCGGACTACCAGCTGGTGGCTGTGCCGATGGGGCCTGTGCTCGGCGACCACAACGCGTTTCTCGGCGACGCGCGCGGGCAGTTCGTGGAGCTGCCGTTCTGGCCCGATCCGCTGTTGCTCGCGGAGCTCATCAGCCACGCGTCGGCGGTGATCGGCTACAGCTATCACCTGGCCATCACCGCGCTGGCCGCGGGCGTGCCGGTTTTCACCTCCGTCGATCTTTCGGCCGGCAAGTTCACGGCATTGCGGGCGTTCGATTCGTTGCATCCGCTTTCATCCATCGATGAAGGTGCCGACGCCTTCTTCGCCCGCCTCGGCAAGCGCGATCCCGAGCCGGCCGTGGACGCCACCCTCGCGCCGCTGGCTGTCCATTGGGATCGGATCACCGAGGCGATCCGGACGTCACGCCGTGACGTACCGCCCACGTTCCGCCGCTTCTGGCAAAGCCTTCCGACGCTGCTCGACGGGCGAAGGGAGGAAGACCCGTTGATCGATTTGCAACGCATCACCGGCGGCACGCTCCGGAACGATCCGTATCAGTGGGCAGCGATCGACGAGCTGTTTTCGCCGCACGACGCGATCGCGCTGGCGGAGACGTTCCCGGTCGATCATTTCAAGCGCGTGGAGGCCTACGGCGGGGAGAAGGATTACGCATATGACGCGCGCCTGCTGATCGGCATGGGCGCGCGGACGGTGGCCAGGCGTGAGCACCTCAGCGCCGCCTGGCAGCGACTGGCGGACGATCTCCGCTCGCCGGAGTACCGCGAGGCGATCGAGACGCTGACCGGCTGCGATCTTTCCGGCGCGCCGCTGGAAGTGAATGTCTTCCACTACGGCCCGGGCGGTTCGCTCGGCCCGCATGCCGACCTGCCCGACAAGCTCGTCACGCACGTGCTCTACTTCAATCGCACCTGGAACGCCGCGGACGGCGGCTGCCTGACCATCCTCGGCGCCAAAGACGCGAATGCGTTAGTGGCCGAGATCCCGCCCGTGGTCGGCAACTCCGCGCTGCTGGTGCGCTCCGACCACTCGTGGCACGCCGTGTCGCCGGTCGTCGCCAGCTCGCCCCTCTCCCGCCGCAGCCTCACCGCGACCTTTTACCGCCCGGGCTCGATCAGCAGCATGTGGCCACCGGGCGACGAGACGCCGTTGCACGACTACGCCGCCGCACCCGTACCGCCGGCGCGGCGACGCTTGTGGGGGCGCCTGGCTTCTCGCATGAACCGCCGCGGCTAGCGCCGCTCCGTGGCCATCTCCTCCAGCCGCTCCTCGCGGTGCACGTGGCCGGTGCGGGGGTCGTTCCAGTCGAGGACGACTTCGAACGCGTACGAGCCGGTGATGGCCGGCTTGGTGATGTTGGCGGTGTAGATGCCGTTCTTCTCTTCGCGGAACGCGACGGTCTCCGCTTCCGATGGGAGGAGCTTGGCTACCGCGGCAGGCGAGAGCGCGTCGATCTGGCGTTGGAGGTCGGTCTGCGGATCGCCGCCGGGTGCGGGCCGGTTGCGTCCCGTCTTCGCGCCGCGCAGCACAGTGGCGAGCGTCGCGGAAGGCCGCAGCACGCGCACGCGGAGGGCGCCCGGTGGCAGGCCGCGCAGTGGCTTGCCGTCGTACGAGATCTCCGCGCGCAGGCGGACGGGCTGGCCCACTGTCGCACGCGCCGGCTGGAGCGAGAGGCGGTAATCGAGATGGCTCTCGAGGAAGAAGACGTTGAGCGTGTACGGCACCGGCGTCCGGCGGTCGTTCGAGCGCGGATTGCGCGCGACGCGCACGCTCCAGGTGCCTACGTCAGCCTTGCTGCCGAGGTCGAACGTCTGCAGTGACGCCTCCGGCAGACTCTCCCTGCGCGTCGGCGCAGCCACACTCGTGCTGCCGGGGCGGAACACCTGCAACACGAGCGCGTCGCGCAGCGGCGGCGTCCACTGGAGCGAGAAGACCACGCGCCGGGCGGACGGATCCACGAGCACGGAACGTGGGGCTGTCGGTCCAGTGCCGGTGAGCGTGGCGGAATGCCGCGTGGCGATCGAGGCGGTGTTGCCTTTCAAGATGGCCACGAGCGTCATGGCCAGGTCGTCGTAGACCGTGGCCGCGTTGACGCCGATGTACGAACGGCCGGCCGTCTCCAGGGCGATGTTGCGTAGCAGCTCTTCGTCGACCGTGGCCGGCACGCCGAAGCCGAGGGCCTGGATGGGGATGAACCGTTTGCGCAGCTCGTCGGGCAGCCCGCTGACGGGAGCCAGGCCGAGGAACCCGCTGGCGGTCGGCGCGATCAGAGGGGCGGTGTTTTGGATACCGTCGGTGACGAGGACGAGCGTGGCGTCGTGGGACGGATCGGCCTTCCACTGCTGCATCGCCGCGTTGATGCCGGCGCCGATCGACGTCGAGCCGCCCGGCGTGAGCCCGCCGATCGCGCCGAGGACCGCATCCCACGGCCCGGGCGTCGCGGACGAGCCGCGCTGGACGAAGAAGTTCGCTGGGGCGTCGGCGCCGGCGAGCGTCTGCGGCGTGGCGGTGTTGTCGAAGAAGACCACGCCGAGGCGGTCCTCCGACCAGTTCGCCCCGCCGCTGGGCGCATCGATCTCCCGCCAGTTGGCTACGAACGCATTCATGGCCGCCTTGAGGATCTGCACCTTCGTGGTCATCGATCCGGGGTTGGCTTCAGGCGGCAGGTCGGCGATGCTGCCGGACTTGTCGAGCACCAGGATCACGTCGAGCGGCAGGCGCCCCATGTCCGTCGCACTGAGCGCCGGCGCCACGCCATCAGCCGTCGCTGCGATCGACGCCGACAGGTCCACCACCCGCCGCGAAGCCGCCGAACATTCCGCCGCCGGCGCGGCCACGACGAAGGAGGACATGCGGAAGTCGATGACGTCCTGCGCGCCCTGAAACCGCAGCGCGATGCTCTTCTCCACGGCGTTTGCGCCAGCGCAGAAGTCCGCGCCGAAGTTCGACAGCGGCTTGTAGCGGATCATCACCCGATTGCCCGGCGCGCTCTCGAACGAGACCGAATCGCCGGCCACCGTTTGCGTCGCCCCCAGCGCGATGGTCGTCGATCCACCCACCACCAGCTGTGCCCCCGCCGGCGCCGCATTCAGCCCGAGGACAATCCGAACTTCCCCCGTCTCCTGCGACGCATCGAACCGCTGCGGAATGGTGAGGGTGAAGCTCTCGCTCGCGCCGGCCCGAAGCGGCAGCAGCGCGAGCATCGTGGCAACGACCAGGACCGCTCGTTTCATCTCGTTCCCCTTTTTGATGGGAACGATTGAACCATGAGCGGGCGCAAAGCCTGTCATCCCGAGCTCGACGCTCGGGATGACAAGGCTTTTCGCTGCTTACGACCCCTGCGGGTTCGCGGGGCGGATGTGGATTTCGACGCGGCGGTTGAGCTGGCGGCCTTCGGCGGTGTCGTTGGTCGACTTCGGGCGCATCTCGCCGTAGCCGTAGACGGTCACGTTGCGGGAGGCGACGCCGGCGTCGATCAGGTAATCGGCGACCGAGGCGGCGCGCTGCTCGGAGAGGCGCTGGTTGTAGTCCGTGGCGCCGGACGAGTCGGTGTGGCCTTCCACATCGATGATGTTGTCCGGGTACTGTGCGAAGTTGCTGGCCAGCTCGCGGAGGGTGTCGCGCGAGGTGCCGCGCAGCGCGGACGAGTTCACGTCGAAGAGGATGTCGCTGGTCAGGCGGACGTTGATCTCGCCTTCCGACGGACGGGTCACTTCCACGCCTTCGATCTGCCGGAGCTCCTGCTCCTGCTTGTCCATGCGGCGGCCGACGGCGCCACCGATGGCGGCACCCGCGGCAGCGCCGACGACGGCGCCGGTGCGGTTGTTGCCGGTCTGGTTGCCGATCACGGCTCCGGCGATGGCGCCGGCTACGGCGCCGATGGCGGCTCCGCGCTTGGTTTTCTTGTTGCCATTCGGGCTGCTGGTGCTGCCGCTGTCGGCAGTCGAAGCGCACGAGACGATGAAGAGGGGCACGAGGATCAGAATCAGAGCTTTACGAAACAACATACACAGCCTCCTAAGTAAATCAGGGATGCCCGGACGGGCCAGGCATCCCTGGAGTGATTCACGATCGATACCGCTTGCGGATTACGCGTTGTTGGCCCGGACGAAGATCTCGACGCGGCGGTTCTGCTGGCGGCCGCTGGCGGTGTTGTTCGACGACCGGGGGCGGGACTCGCCGTAGCCGACCGCGTCGATGCGCGCGCCGCGGACGCCGAGGTCCTCGATGTAGCCGGTCACGCTGTTGGCGCGGCGCTCGGAGAGACGCTGGTTGTACGACTCGGAGCCGGTCGAGTCGGTGTGGCCCTGCACGACGATGGTGGTGTCCTTGTACTTGTCGAAGACGTCGGCCATCTCGCGCAGCTCGTCACGCGAGCTGGAGCGCACGGAGGCGGAGTTGTAGTCGAAGAGGATGTCGTTCTTCATCGTCACGCGGAGCTCGCCGTCGCTGGTGCGGGCCACGTCGATGCCTTCGATCTGACGGAGCTCGCGCTCCTGCTTGTCCATCATCGCGCCGACGATCGCGCCGGTAGCCGCACCGACCACCCCGCCGACGACCGCGCCGCGCTTGGCGTTTCCTGAGCCGCGGTTGTTATGGATGATGGCACCGGCGATCGCGCCGGCGACGCCGCCGATGACGGCGCCTTTCACGGTTTTGTCGCGCGTCGTGGCGGGGTCGGCAGCGGATGCCGTGGTGGCCGCGAGGGCGAAGATCAGCAAGTAGCTCATGACTTTGTTCATTGGTTCCTCCGGTCTTTCTGGCGTTCTCTATCGCAACGGCGCTGCCATCGGCCGAATAAGTAATGGACAAAGCAGCCGGGGCGGTGCCGGAACGGCCGCAGCGGGTGTAGGATGCGTGGCGATGCCCGGCGAGCGCTCGATGATCGACGTCCTCCGTAACCTGTTCCAATACGGCGACTTATCGTTCCGTGATTTCGTGGAGCTGGTCCTCTACCATCCCGAATTCGGCTACTACAGCAGAGCCGAGAACCCGGTCGGGAAGCGGGGCGATTACGTCACCGCACCCACCCTGAGCCCTGCCTTTGCCTTCGCCATCAGCAGGCTCGTCCGCGAATTTGTGGGCCGTAACGAGGGCGCGGTGTGCTCAATTGTGGACATCGGCTGCGGGGATGGCAGTCTGGTCCGTGCGCTGGCGGGGGAGAGCGGTTCCTCGGGGTTCCTCGGGGTT
>JAXDJK010000566.1:0-3347 GCA_034665665.1 Acidobacteriota bacterium | reverse complement strand
AGGTTCGCCACGAGATCATCCTCGGGGAGGATGACCCGGCCGCGCGCGACCTGCACCTCCAGCGGCGTCTTTTCCTCGAGGTCGAGCATGTAGAGCGAGAGGTGCGCCGCGCCGAGATCGACGGCCGTGTCCAGCGTCTCGCGGAACGACTCGGCCGTCTGGAGTGGCAGGCCGAGCATCAGGTCGAGATTCGTGCGTACGCCGGTCGCAACCGCGGCGCGGACGGCATCGAGCGCCCGCTGCCGGTCGTGCACGCGGGAGATGGCCGCCAGCTCGCCGTCGTGGAACGACTGCACGCCGATGGAGAGCCGGTTCACACCAAGCGCCCGCCACGCCTCCAGCGCTTCCGGCGTGACGTCCTCCGGATTCGCTTCCATCGAGACCTCGGCATCGGCGGCCAGCGTGAACCGGTCGTGGATGCTCGCGAAGATGCGGCTCAGGTTCTCCAGCGACGTCCGCGACGGCGTCCCACCGCCGAGGTAGACCGTCTCCACCACCGCCGGCGCTGCTGCCTCGATCTCGCGAAGCATCGCCGTCGTGTACCCATCCTGCTGCGACAGGTCGGTGCTGATCGCAAAGGGGCAGTACGTGCAGTGCACGCGGCAGAACGGAAGGTGCAGATAGAGGCCGAGGGACATCAAAGGATGAATGCAGAACGCAGAACGCTTCTTACTCCTTATAATTCTCCAGCGATGCCGTCCGCCCCCTCCCCCGATGTCGCCGAACCGAAGTCCGCTCGCCGTCCGCGTCTGCTGTGGACGCTCCTTGGGGCGATGGTGCTGGTGGGGCTGCTGCCTCTGGTGGTCTCGCACTACTTCCTGATCGGCATCAACCGCGATTCGCTCGAAACGCTGGAGAAGAAGTACCTCTCGCGCTCGGCGGTCGGGATCGCCAGCGACCTCCAGAACCTCATCACCAACAACCGTCAGCAGCTCGGCAAGATCGCCGGCAGCATCCGCGTGATGCGCAAGGCGCTGCCGGGCGCCGACCCTTTCACCTACGCGGCGCAGACGCAGTGGATCGCCGACTACGTCACCCCCGGAAGCGATCTGATCGCGCTGCGGGTGCTCAACCCCGCCAGTCAGGGAACCGAGGCCATGCCGTCGGCCAGCCTCGCTCCGGTCATCGTGCGGGAGATGGACGTGGCGCGGCAGGTGGCGCTCGCGGGCGAGGAATCGACCGGCCGCATCCAGCACCTGGCCGACAACACGCCGGTGATGGTGCTGTCGGTGCCGGTCATCGACGACCATCAGGTGGTCGGCGCGGTGGTCGGGCTGGTCAGCCTGCGCCGGATCGTCGACAGCATCCGCGAAGAAGGCAAAGGCGAGGTGACGGCGTTCCTGGTCGACCAGGACGGGCGCGTGCTCATCCACAGCGAACCGAGCATCGACGTGCAGCACCCCAACGTCTCGGATCTGAAGATCGTGAAGGATTTCACCCGCGCGCCGCAGCGGCTCACCGAGCCGTACACCGTGAAGGAGGGCGGCCGCACGGTCGATGTCCTCGGCACCGTGGCGCCGACGGCGGCGAATGCCGGCGTGGTGGTGCAGAAGCCGGAGGCGCATGCCTTCGCCTCGGTGCGCAAGATGATCAACGCCACCATCCAATGGGGCTCGATCGCGCTCGTGCTGGCCATCCTGGCAGCCAGTCTCTTCGCCAACGGGATCTCCAAGCCGATCCGCCTCCTCGCCGAACGGACGCGCGAGATCTCCGAGGGGAACTACCAGCAGCGCGTCGAGCTGCGGACGCATAACGAGATCGGCGAGCTGGCGCAGAACTTCAACGTCATGTCCTCCTCGATCGAACGGGCGGTCGAGCAGCTCAAGAAGGCCGCGCACGAGAACCACCTGCTCTTCATCAACTCCGTGCGCATGCTCGCCGCGGCCATCGACGCGAAAGACCCGTACACCCGCGGCCACTCGGAGCGTGTGGCCCGCTACTCCATCGCCATCGGCAAGAACCTCAGCCTGCCGGAGCGCGACATGCGCAACCTGCGCGTCTCCGCGCTTCTGCACGACGTCGGCAAGATCGGCATCGACGACCGCATCCTCCGCAAGCCGGGCGCGCTGAGCGAGGAAGAGTTCGAGGTGATGAAGGGGCATCCCGTGAAGGGCGCCGCGATCATGAGCGGCGTGGCCCAGCTCATCGACGTCATCCCGGGCATGAAGTACCACCACGAAAAGTGGGGCGGCGGCGGCTATCCGGACAACCTGGAGGCCGAGCAGATCCCGATGCAGGCTCGCATCGTGGCCATCGCCGATACCTTCGACGCGATGACCACGAACCGGCCGTACCAGAAGGCCATGGAACTCAACTACGTGGTCGAGAAGATCAAGAGCTTCGCCGGCACGCGCTTCGATCCGCGCGTGGTCGAGGCGTTCGTGAACGCGGTCACACGCGGCGACATTCAGATTGACGAGCAAGTGCGAGGGGCGGCCTGATCCTCGCCGTCCTCGCCGCGAATGCCGCGGCCTGCGAGCGCAGCGTCTACTACATCCTGCGCGGGCAGTACGGCGCGGCTCTGCAGCAGCTCGAAGGGGCGCGCACCAGCGGCGCCTCCCCCGCGGATGTGGACAACCTCCGCGGCGTCGCGGAGCTGATGCAGGGTGACGCGAAGAAGGCGCTGGCCAGCTTCGATCGCGCCCTGGCCGCCAAGCCGGATCTCGCCGAAGCGCATTTCAACCGCGCCGTGGCGCTGCTGCGCCTCGGGCAGTACGCGAAGGCAGCCACGGAGCTGGAACCGTTGGCCAACGCCGAGAGCTCGCCGCTCCGCGCCAACGCGGCCTACCACCTCGGTCTGGCGCTGGACCGGCTGAATCGTCCCGCCGATGCCGAGGCCTGGCTGAACCACGCCATCACCCTCGATGCGAAGCTCGATGCGGCGCTGCTCGTGATCGGCACGCTGCGCGAGCGGCGCGGCGATCTCCAGGGCGCGGGACGTGCCTATTTCGACTACCTGAAGGCGCATCCGAATTCGACCGCGGCCATGCTCCGTTTCGGCATTTCCGCGCATGAAGCCGGCCGCCTGGATGTGGCCAGGTCGTATCTGCAGAAGGTCATCGACGCCGCGCCGCGCTCGTTCGAGGCGGAGGAAGCGCGCAAGTACCTTGTGATGTGGGAGTGATCGCGTGTTTCGCTACATTCTGGACGAGCTGCTCGTGACCACCCGCGGCGCCCTCGCGGCCCTCTTCCTCGATTACGAGGGGGAGACGGTAGGCCTCGTCTGCGACCGCGATCTCAACGACCACAACCTGCGCATCCTCGGCGCCTACCAGGGCATCTTCCTCTCCCAGCTCCGCAACCTCTGCAAGCAGGTCGAAGCCGGCGAGCCGGAACGCTTCAAGGTG
>JAXDJK010000565.1:0-3825 GCA_034665665.1 Acidobacteriota bacterium | reverse complement strand
CTTCTCCTGCGGCGACGCGGCGCGTCGCCATGATGGATTTCGGTTGCGAAGTTGAGGATCGGAGGCCGCGACTGGTGGTGCACGCACTGTTGCGGTTCCGTTCCCGTGTGTCTCCTGTATTACGCGGAGAGGCGCTCGACCGTCCAGAGCGCCGCCGGGATCTCGGATAAACTGCGCGCCGCCATGCCGATTCCGCTACTCGACCTGAAGCAGCAGTACGCCACCATTCGCGATGAAGCGCTCCGCGTGACCGCCGAGATTTACGAGTCGCAGCTCTTCATCCTCGGCAAGCGCGTCGATGACTTCGAGCGCGCCTTCGCCGACTATTGCACGACCTCCCACGCCCTCGGCGTCTCCTCCGGAACCGACGCGCTGCTCGAAGCGCTGATGGTGCTCGAGATCGGCCCGGGCGACGAAGTGATCGTCCCGGCCTACTCCTTCTTCGCCACCGCTGGTGTCGTGGCGCGCCTCGGCGCAACACCGGTCTTCGTCGACATCGACCTGGCCGACTACAACATCGATCCGGTGCTCGTGGCCGATAAGATCACCCCCCGCACCAAGGCCATCATGCCGGTCCATCTGTACGGTCAGTCCGCGCCGATGGACGAGCTGCTGGCCATTGCCAACGACCGCGGCATCCCAATTATCGAAGACGCGGCGCAGGCCGTCGGCTGCGATTACAAGGGCCGGCGGATCGGCGCGATCGGGGCGATGGGCTGCTTCTCGTTCTTCCCGTCGAAGAACCTCGGCGCGTTCGGCGATGCCGGCGCAATCACCACCAACGATCCGGAGCTCGCGGAGAAGCTGATCGACTACCGCGTGCACGGCATGCGTCCGAAGTACTACCACCGCGTGGTGGGCGGGAACTTCCGCATCGACGCCCTGCAGGCGGCCATCCTGCACATCAAGCTTGGTCACCTCGAGGCGTGGCACGAAGGCCGCCGCCGCAACGCCGCCACTTACGCGCGCCTCTTCGCCGAGGCCAATCTGACGGAGCGCGTGATCCTCCCGCGCGAGCTCGAAGGACGCCGCCACATCTACAACCAGTACATCGTCCGCTTCCCGGAAGGGGAGGGCGTGCGCGACGCCGTCATGGCCCACCTCAAGAACGCAGGCATCGGCTGCGAGGTCTACTACCCGCTCACCCTCCCGCAGCAGGAATGCTTCCGCAACACCCCCGGCGCCACGGACCGCTATCCCAACTCCGAGCTCTGCGCCCAGCAGACCCTGGCCATCCCCGTGTACCCGGAGCTTCGGGAGGAGCAGGTGGCGGAGGTGGTGGGGGAGATCGGTCGGGCGCTGAGGTAGGTACGAGGACGAAGGGCAAAGGCTTGAACGCAGAGCGCAGAACGCAGAACGAAGAATTGATAAAAAGAGCGCCCGTGCCGCGAAGCCTTCAACGTTCTGCGCTCTGCGTTCTGCGTTCTAACTTCATCTTCACCCCATGATCCCCCTCCGCCACACCGTCCGTCCGCGTGAGACGCCCTTCGTCAATCGGACGCTGGTCGCGGCGAATGCGGTGGTGTTTCTGGCGCAGCTGTTTCTGGGGCCGAGGACCGAGCGGCTCATCCAGACCTTCGGCTTTATCCCGGCGCGGCTGAGCAATCCCGCGGGATTTCATTACGCCATCTGGGAAGTGGCGATCACGCTGGTGACCTCGCTGTTTCTTCACGGCGGGCTGGTGCACCTCTTCGGCAACATGATCTATCTCTGGGTGTTCGGCGACGCGGTGGAGGATTCCCTCGGGCATCTGCGCTTCTTCATCTTCTATGTCGCCTGCGGCGCGGTCGGGAGCCTGGCCCATTCGGTCCTTTTTCCCACCTCCACCATTCCCTCCATCGGCGCGTCCGGCAGCATCGCCGGGCTCCTCGGTGCGTTCCTCGTGCTGCGGCCGCACGCGCGGATCATCACGCTCTTCCCTCTGGTGGTCTATTGGGCGATGGCCGAGATCCCGGCGCTGGTCTTCCTGCCGGTCTGGTTCCTCATGCAGTTCTTCAACGGCTTCCTCTCCATCCACGCCGCGCGCGGGACGCAGGAAGTAGCCGGCGTGGCGTGGTGGGCGCACGTCGGAGGGTTCGTGTTCGGCGCACTGGTAGCGCTCGGGTTCCGGCTGACGGCTCGAAAGATGCCGTATACTCCTCACGGTCCGTAGTTATTAAACAATAGGAAAGAGGGCGGGGCGATGAGGAATGGAACGATTCAGCGGATAGCCGCCATGGCTGTCCTGCTCGTCACCGCCGCGGCCGTTCAGGCTGCCGATTGTGTTTCGAAGACTCAGTCGATCGCTACGCGCGGCTTCCAGCCGAACCGCGTTGCCGGCCCGATCGCCTGGAGCGGGAACGTGCTGGCAGTCGCGAAGACGGAGACCGGACCGTCGAAGGCGCTCTACGTCGGCCTGTACAACAACCAGCTCGACCAGGTCTCCTCCGATCTGCGCATTGCCGACGCCTCGCTCGCTGGACCGATCACGATCTTGTGGACCGGTCACGAATTCGGCGTCTTCTACCAGAGCCCCGACCAGCGCATCCGCCTGCAGCTCGTCTCCGAGGCCGGGAATCCTCTCGGCGGGGCCGTGGTCATCACGCCCAATCACGGCTTCTTCAACGACGACGAATTCGAGGTGGTCTGGGATCCGACCCGCCAGGCATACGCGATGGTTCGGGTCCTCACCCAGAGCGGCGACAAGGGCCTGTGGCTGATCCTCCTCGAGCGCGACGGACGCACCCGCGCCGACCGCCGCATCGAGCTCTTCCCCGGCAAGCCGGCGCAGCCGCGCATCGCGGTGACAAACCACGGCGTGATCGGCATCTTCTACACGCACGCCATCACAGGGTCGCTGACCATGGTCAGGATCACGCCCGATGATGCCCTGCAGCCTTCAACGCCTGTGGCGTCGACCGCGGGCCGGGCCATCGACGTCTACTCGCTCAACAATCTCTTCGGCATCGTGCGGCGCCTCGACATCCCCGCCAACCGGACCGAGATCCGCTGGCTGGTCGTGGACGAGGCCGGGGCCACGATCACGAGCGACCGTCAGCTGGTGGTCTCGCGCGGCGCGGACGTCGCGCCGGTGGCCCTCGGCGGCCATGATGACGAGTGGGCGCTGTCCTTCACCGATTCGCCCCTCGGCTTCGATCTCGACAGCGGCGATCTCCGTCTTCTGCGCTTCACGACCTCGGGCGGGGTGATCGACAACACCATCTTCGCCACCGATGCGTTTTACTCCTTCCTCGCCGGCACCGACCCGTTCGTCTGGACGGGCGCCTCGTACGTCTCCTCGGCGGAGCTCTTCATCAACCCCACCGAAGGCAGCGACTCCTACCTCCTCAGCCACTGCCCGCTGCAGGCCACCGTCGACCGCAGCCTGCCGGTGGTTCGCCTCTACCAGCCGGTGACGTTTACCTCCACCGTCCAGGGCGGCTCCGGACCGTTCCGCTACGACTGGGATTTCGGCGACCGCAGCTTCGGCGTCGGCGCCCCCATCTCCCACACGTATCAGCACCCCGGCACCTACACCGCCATACTCACCGTGACCGACGCCGCCGGCGGGAGGAGCATCACCGCCATCAACGTGCAGGTGACGTTGCCGAAGCCCCGCGCCGTGCGGCATTAGAAGCCATCCGACGAAAGCGTGCCGGACTACGCGAAGCGTTTGGAGTGCGGCGCTTTCCCGCCGCTCTTGTACAGCCACAGGCGCTGCTCATGGCTATACGAAAGCGGCGGGAAAGCGCCGCACTCCAAACGCTTCGCGTAGTCCGCCACGCTCTTCGCCGTCACAGCGTCGCCAGGTACCCGTTGATGGCCTGCTCCCACTCCCGGCCCATC
>JAXDJK010000564.1:0-2537 GCA_034665665.1 Acidobacteriota bacterium | reverse complement strand
GCATGGTCAGGGAGACGAGGAGCCACAGCAGCAGGAGACCCGCGTAAGGACCGCTGCCGAAGGCGATGCGGCCGAGGATCCACCAGGAGGCCATCAGCAGGAGCGTCTGCAGGAGCTGCGAGCCGGCGAAAGTGAGCGAGCCCGGGAGAATGCCGGCTTCGCGGACGAGCGTGCGCGCGTCTTCGATGGGAGGGCGGACGATCCAGATGCCGCCGATGGTCGCGTCGCCCGCCAGCTCCCGGATCAGCGGCATGCGGGCCCGTCCGGCGTTCGGGATGTTGGCCAGAGCGCGATCGGCGTCGGGGCTCACCCGCGCTTCGATCTCGCGGGCCAGCAGCGCACGCAGCTCGTCGCGCGGGATGCGCTCGGTTTCGCCGTTCGGCGTGAGTGCAAACAGGTGACGGCGCGTGGTGCGGACGATGGCCAGCAACTCGCCGCCCTTCGGCAGAAGAATCAGCGACGGGCCGAGCGCGGCCAGCGCGTCGTCGAGGCCGGCGTAGCGCAGCAGCACCGGCTCCGCTTCCATGGCCGTACCACCGGCGCCGCTGGCCACGGCGATGGCTTCGATCGCTTCGGACTGGCGCTCCAGCTGCCAACCCTTCATCGCACCTCCCCGCCCGCGACGTTCAGGCGCCGCCAGACGTCGCTCCCCCACACCTCGTCGCGCACGCGCGCGGTGGCCTCGCGGAGCCGACGGAAGGTGGAGTTGTGATCGGCAGCCAGCGCGGCCGGCGTACCGTCTTCGATGATGCGGCCTTCGTCGAGGACGAGCACGCGGTCAAAGTCGTCGGCCTCCTCTACATCATGGGTGATGCACAGCATGGTGGCGTGGCGCCAGAGCGCACGGCAGCGGCCGAGGAGCACGCGGCGGGTCTCGCGATCGACGCCGCGGAACGCTTCGTCCAGGATGACCAGCCGCGCCTCGCGCTGCATCAGCGCGCGCGCCAGCCGCACCCGCTGCCCTTCGCCGCCGGAGAGCAACCCTCCTCCCTCGCCGATGGGGTGCTGCAGGTCGGCCACGCGTTCCAGCACTTCGTACAGCTCCGCCTCGCGCAGCACGAGCGGCAGATGCTCGATGCCCTCCCCGCGCGCCGCGTAGACGACGTTCTCTTCCAGCGGCGCGTTCCAGAGCTGCACGGCCGGATCGATCCAGGCCGTGTCCGCGCGCAGTGCATTCGCGTCGAGCGGTGCACCATCGACGAGCAGCACTCCGTCGGATGGCGCGATCAACCCGAGCAGCGAGGAGACGAGCGTGCTCTTCCCCGCCCCAGAGCGCCCCACGATGGCCACGTGCGTGCCCGGCGCGATGTCCAGACTGACGTCGGCGAGCACCGCGTGGCCGGCGATGGTGAAGGTGGCGTGGTCGAAGGTGACGGCAGTTCCTCGGGTTCCTCGGAGTTCCTCGGGTTCCTCGGAGAGATCCGTGTTCGCCGAGGAACTCCGAGGAACCGAGGAACTCCGAGGAACTCCCCCGTCGACTTCCTCCGGCGCATCCAGCGGCTCCAGCAGCCGCATGACGATCGAGCGCTGGATCCCCCACACCTGAATCGTATTGGCCAGCTCCGCGGCGGCGAGCGGGAGGCTCAGGCCCCAGTAGGCGATGAGCAGGATGCCGCCCGGATCGTTGCCGGTGCGGAGGTGCGCCACGAGCATGGCCGCGGTGGTAGCCAGGCCGCAGAAGGCCAGCAGCGTGTCGAGCGAGACGGACGCTGTGATCTGCGAGCGCACCGTGCGATACCACTCCGTGAGCAGCGATTCGTGCTCGCGGCGCACGGAGCGTTCCGCGCAGTGCGCGTGCAGCGTGGTCAGGCCGGTCAGCGCGTCGAGATAGAAGCGGGTCAGGCCGCCGGCATGCGTCCGCGCGCGGATGTCGCGCTCGTAGAAGAACGACTGGAAGGCCAGCACGAAGGCCAGCATGATTCCGGTGCCGAGGAGCACCGGCACGAGCGCGGCGGGCTGGAGGTAGATCAACGCCGCGGAGGTCACGAGCAACGCCACGCCGGCGCGGATGGCTCGCACCGCCGTAAAGGGGACGTTGCGCACCTCGTGGATGGCGTTGGCCCGCTCGGCCATGTCGGAGACGAGGCGGCTGCCGAAGTATTCGTTGCGCAACGCCGCGGTCCGCGTGAGGAAGGCCACGCCGAGACGCGCCTCCACCTCCCGTCCTACGGCGATGAAGCGGCGGCTGACGTCGTACTCCATCCAGAGGTAGGTCACGGCGAAGAGCAGGAGCACGCCCAGCGCGATGAGCCGGTGCTGCGTCAGGCCGACGGAATCCACGAGATCGAAGAGCGCCCGGAAGACCAGCCCTTCCACCACCGTGGTCGTGCCGAGCAGCGCCACCGCGAGTGCCAGTAGCGGCAGGAGCCGTCGCACGTCGCGATCGAGCAGGGCGACCAGGCGCCTGGCAGGTTGCAGCTCGCCCTGTCGTGCAGCTTCGGCGATCTCGGGGCGCGCGGTGCCCGGCGCGGCCTCGGACTTGCGGCGGATGCGCAGCAGCACGGCGCCGACGAGAACGACCTCCTCCGGGCTCGCGG
>JAXDJK010000563.1:0-3435 GCA_034665665.1 Acidobacteriota bacterium | reverse complement strand
TACCACACCGCCCATCTCTTCGGGCCGGCCGGCTCGAACTTCGACCTGTACATCGACAAGTGGAACGGCTCCGCCTGGGTGGCCGTCGATTGGGTGACGTCCGCCTCCACCAATGAGGTCCTGGCGTCGTACCAGACCTCCGGCCAGTACCGTTGGCGCGTCGTCGCGACCAGCGGTTCGGGCACGATGAACATCTACGCGAACCGTCCGCAATAGCACCACAACGCATCACACCCATGGGGCGCGGCGGAGTACGCCGCGCCCTTTTTTCAGCTCCCTTCAACCCGAAAGGACGAGCAGATGAAACGTAAATTCACAGTTCTCGTGGCATTGCTGTTGACGCAGCTCACCGCCACCTCCCTCTTCGCAGCAAACAGCAGCGCCGCACGGACCACCGGCACGATCCACACGCAGGAATTCGGCAATCTCGGCACCATCGCCCTGCCGCGCAGCAGCGGTCCGCGTGCGGCCACCAATGCGGCCGAGGGCCGCAGCCGCTGGAGTGACGGCGCCGAGACGTTCGTCCTCGGCTACGCATCACGGCGCGGCGCCGTGGGCAGCGAATCCTTCCACGCCGGCCGTGTCATCGAAGACGAAGTGGGCCAGGTCCACGTGCGCCTCGCGCAGAGCATCGCGGGCCTGCCCGTCAACGGCGCGGAGCTGATCGTCCATGCCGATGCAAAGAGCGGCAAGGTCGTCGGCGTCAATGGTCGCTTCGCCGCTGACCGCGATCTCGATCGCCAGCCCCGTGTCAACGCCGGCGCCGCAATCGAATTCGCCGCCGGTGAATTCGGCATCGCCGTCGACCGCGTGGTGGGCATGCCCGAGCTCACCTACATCGTCGACGACAACGACGCCGTGCGCCTGGCATGGTCAAACCTGGTCGGCTATCAGAACGAGGACGGAGGCCAGCTCGATCTCATCTTCGCCGACGCCCTCACCGGCGCCGCCATCGCCCGGCACCCGCAGGTCATGCCGGCCAAGAACCGCGACACCTACACCTGCAACAACACCTTCACCGTCCCGGGCACGCTGCTCTTCAACGAAGGCGGCTCGTCGATGGATACGACGGCCATGGCGGCGTACAACAACGTCGGCACGACGTACGACTACTACATCAACAAACACAGCCGCGACTCGTACAACGGCTCGGGCGCGACCATCCGCCAGAGCGTCCACTACGGCACGAGCTACAACAACGCGGCCTGGCTGAACACCGCCTCGCAGATCGCCTACGGTGACGGCGACGGCACGCTCTTCTCCCCGTTCGCCTTCGCCCTGGACGTCGTGGCGCACGAATTCACCCACGGCGTGACCCGCAACAGCGCCAACCTCACCTACAGCAACGAGTCCGGCGGGTTGAGCGAAGCGATGTCGGACTGCCTGGGCGCGGCCGCGGAAGCGTACGCGGACGGTGGCGTCAACGGCGACACCTGGAAGATCGGCGAAGACTGCTACACGCCAGGCACCGCCGGCGACGCCATGCGCTACATGAACGACCCCGCCCTGGCCGGCAATAAGGACTACTACCCGCTGCGCCAGGTGGGCGGCACGGACAACGGCGGCGTGCACACGAACTCCGGCATCCAGAACCTCGCCTTCTACCTGGTCACCGCGGGCGGCCAGCACCCGCGCGGCGCGACGTTCTTCAACGTGGCCGCGCAGGGCATCACCGTGGCGGAGAAAATCTTCTACCGCGCGTTGACGGTCTACGCCAGCAGTTCCACCAATTTCCGGCAGATGCGTGAATACACGCTGCAGTCGGCGACCGACCTCTACGGCCTCTACTCCGCGCCGTACAACGCCACGTGGAACGCCTGGGCGGCCGTCGGCAACAACTGGGACACGGCCATCATCACCCTCTCCCCCACCGGCACGTCCTACAACGGCTCGTCCTATACGCCGATCACGGCCGGCTATCACACCGGCCATCTCTTCGGACCGGCCGCGCAGAACTTTGACCTCTTCCTCGAGAAGTGGAACGGCTCGGCGTACGTGGTCGTGGCCAGCGGCGTAACCTCCTCGACGAACGAGATCGTGACCTACAACGGCGCGGTGGGCCAGTACCGCTGGCGCGTGACCGCCACCACCGGCACCGGCCAGTTCACGCTCTACTCGAACCGGCCGCGGTAAGCAGGAGCAGGGCGCGGCGGCAACGCCGCGCCCTCTTCGTTCCGCGTCACTCCGGGAGCGTGTAGTCGAACGTGTACTTGTGCTGGCCGCCGGCGACGTCGATGGTCATCTGGCCCGTCAGCCCCTGCAGGCCGTCGGTGCCGGAGTCGGGGACGACCGTAACGGTGAGCTGCGGCACGCCGCGATTCATGGTGCCGTCGTGCTGGAGGTAGAACGTGCCGCCGCGGCCCGCCAGCGTGCCTGTAACCTGCTCGAGGGCGACGTAGCCGGCCGAATCCTTCACCGCGGTCATGGCCGCGAGCATCTCGCCTTTGCTCGTGCCGGCGAGGTCACCTTCGAAACGCTTGTCGATGGACATCCGCCCCAGGGGAGCGTCGGTCGGCTGGGGTGTCAACTTCACTTCAAAGGTTCCGGCTGCACGTGTCATGGCGCGAATGTATCCCAGTTTTATTTTTCCACGGCTGAGCTTCCAAGCCCTAGATCGGCCCGCTTGTTGCTCTCAATAACCGTAGCCGCCGAGACGTGGCAATGCAGTCCGAGAGTCCGGAATCCGTCGGGCTCCTGCAAGCCAGCGTACGCGGCAGGGAGAAAATGAATGAACGACAATAAAAAGCACGACGCGAATCCTGATCCGATCACCGGCGAGCCGGGTGCACATCCTGTTGGCGTGGCCGGCGGCGCGAGCGGCGGAGCCCTTGCGGGCGCGGCCATCGGTGCGGTGGGCGGTCCGATCGGCGCCGCGGTAGGTGGTGCCATCGGTGCGGTTGCGGGCGGTCTGGCCGGCAAGGGTGTGGCCGAGTCTGTCAACCCGACCGAGGAAGAGGGCTACTGGCGCGAGAACCACGCCTCGCGGCCGTACTTCCAGAGCGGACGCAAGTTCGAAGACTACTCCCCCGCATACAAGTACGGCTGGGAGTCGGCAGCGCGGCCGGAGTATCAGGGCCGGCGCTTCGACGACGTGGAGTCGGATCTCAGCCGCGGCTGGGACAAGGCCCGCGGCGGCGTGCGCAGCGAGTGGAACGACATGAAGGCCGCCACCCGCGACGCCTTCGAGCGCGTGCAGAACCGGACCTCCCCGGGCATGACCCGCGCGTCAGAGACGAGCGGTCTGGCCAGCCACACAGCCGCACAGAAGACCGACGCTGTCTGGGATCAGGCCAAGGGCAACTGGCACCAGTTCAAGGGCACGGTCAAGGCCAAGTGGAACGACCTGACGGACGATGAGATCGACCAGATGGACGGCCACCGCGAACGGATCGTCGGCAAGATCCAGGAGCGTTACGGCCAGGCCAAGTGGAGCGA
>JAXDJK010000562.1:0-2886 GCA_034665665.1 Acidobacteriota bacterium | reverse complement strand
CACGGCGCCGACGCCTTCGCCGGGCACGTAGCCATCGCCCCCCGCACCGAAGCTCCGGCAGCGTCCGTCGCTCGCCGCGAACTTACCCTGGCTGAGCGTGAGGTGTTTGTAGGGGTGAATGGTCACGTTCACACCGCCTGCGAGGGCCGCATCGATGTCGCCTCGCCGCAGCGCGTCGCACGCGAGATGGATGGCCGTAAGAGACGACGAGCACATGGTGTCCAGACCGATGCTGGGCCCGTGGAAGTCGAAGAAATACGACACACGATTGGCAATGGAGGCATGGGACGAGGTCGGAAGGCCGGTGCTGCCGCCGGACAGCGCCAGCGACTCCGCGCCGAACAGCTCGTAGTGGTTCCACATCGCGCCGACGTACACGCCGACGCGCCCTCCGGCGATGTTCTCTTTCGTGTAGCCGGCGTCCTCGATCGTCTCCCACGCGGTCTCGAGGAAGAGACGCTCCTGCGGGTCGACCAGCTGCGCCTCTTTCGGCGACATGTTGAAGAAGAGGGGATCGAACTTGTCGACGTCGGCCATGAAGCCGCCCCACTTGCTGTAGCTCCTGCCGGCCTTGTTCGGATCGGCATCGAACCAGAGCCGGTAGTCCCAGCGGTCGGCCGGAATCTCGGTGATGCAATCACGGCCGTTCTGCAGGTTTCGCCAGAACTCCTGCAGGTTGGCGGCCTCCGGATATCGCCCGCTGACGCCGACGATGGCGATCGCCTCGTCGCGAAGCGAGGGGCCCGGGCTCAAAAAGCGGTTCCGGCTCCGCCGCGCCGGAGCGGGCGGCGCAATGGTGGTCGTCGACGGCCGCGCAACATCGGTCCTGTTCGTTTCGCTCAGGCCGAGCTTCTCCTGCAGCACGGCCGGATACGCCTTCATGAAGTACTCGCCCAGCGCGGCGATGGTCTGGTATTCGAAGAAGAGCGTCTTCGACAACGATCCGAACGTCTGTTCCAGCTTGTTCGTCAAGCGCATTACCAAGACCGAGTCGATTCCGTAGTTCTCCAGCGGCGCCTGAGGATCGAGCTTCTGGAACGGCAGTTTCAGGAGGTCCGAGAACTCCCGGCGCAGGTACTCCTGGGTCTTGCCGGCCAGGCTGGCGGCGACGGTCTCGGTCATGGCGGCTGGCGGCCGGGCTTCGGCACCGGGAGCCGTCGCGGGGGCCGCGAAGAGGGCCCGGCGAATCCGCGGGACGTCGCCTTCCACCACCAGGGTCTGGTCGTAGGGCGAGGCGAGGCTGCGATAGAACGCCTGCAGGCCGGTCTCCGTCCGCATGGCGTGCATGCCGGTGGCTCGTTGCAGCATCTCCCGGCTCGCCGCGTCGATAGACATCCCGCCGGCCTGCCACAAGGGCCAGTTGATCGACCGCGTTCGCCCGTACCGCTGTCTCGCGGCCACCTGCCGGTTCCGGTATGCCGCGAAATGGTCCATGAAGGCATTGGCCACGGCGTAATCGGCCTGTCCGGCATTCCCCGTTGCGCCGGCAACGGAGGAAAAGAGGACGAAGAAATCGAGGGCGACGTCGCTGGTGGCCGCGTCCAGGTTCATGGTGCCGGTCACTTTCGGCGCCAGCACGCGGCGGAATTCGTCGCTCTCCTTCCCTAGGATGAAGGTGTCGGCGATCATGCCGGCGCTGTGCAGCACGCCGTCCAGGCGGCCGTATTCGGCACGGGTGGACTCGACGAGCTGGCGGACCTCGTCCAGGTTGCCAAGGTCGACCTGCCGGTAGCTCTGGCGCGGGCTCAATGGCACGTCGCCGCGCGGGGCGGACCGACCGGTGAGCACCACGTGCGCCGCGGTCGTGCGGGCGAGAATCTCGTTGGCGAAGATGCCGCCCAGCGCGCCGAGGCCGCCAGTGATCAGGTACACGCCGTCGTCTTTGAAGGCGACGGTGTCGCGGTACTCGGCAATCTCCTGCCAGGAGAGGATTTCACGCGCGCTGTCGCGAAGACGGATCAACGTATCGGGACCGCCGGTCTCTTCGTCCAGCCGCGCGCACAACTCGCCGGCCGTGATGCCGGTCGGCACGAGGATGAGCTGGCCGATGAAGCGCGGATTCTCCAGCGCCGCCGTTTTCAGCAAGGCGGACAGACCGGCGAAGAGAGGGTTGCTGGCGACGATCTGCACGAGCACGTTGCCTTCCGGCTTGCTCTGCAGAATGGCCTGCACCCGCTCGAAGCAGGCCACCGCGCAGTCGCTGTAGCGCTGCGCGAGGGCGGTGTCTTCTTCCGTCCCGAGGGAAAGACAGGCGCTGAGCGACAGCAGGGCGCCCAGTTGCTCGACGTCGACGCTCGGCAGGTCACAGAGGATGACGTGACGTTCTTCGAGCTCCACGGCGTTGGGCCAGAGCTCGATCGGTTTCGCCCGCCAGACCGGCACGGCCACGACAGAACCGACCTCCTCGCTCCGGCTGATCGAGCGGGAGGTCAGCCCCCGCATCTGGACGCAGACGTTTCCACGCTGGTCGCATAGATCGATGTCGACGTCTTGACCCTCGGCCGCGTAACGCACCCACGCGACCATCGACGGCGTGCAGGGGCGGAAGACACGCAACGAGTGGAGGGCGAAGGGGATCCGCGGCTCGTCGGCGAGCTCCGAGGGATCGCCGGCCAGCGCCACCGCCGCCTGGAACGCACTGTCCATCAGACTCGGGTGCAGGACGTAGTCGTCCGCGTCGACGACGCGCGGCAGCGTGAGCTCGGCGACCACCTGTCCGGGTCCGCGGTGAATGGTGGTGATGGCCCGGAGCGAGGCTCCGTGCGTGAGCCCCATCCGCGCGAGCGCCGAATACACGGCATCCGGTGTGGACGGGCCGCCGCTCATCTGCGCCGTCAACTGCTCGAGATCGAGCCGGTCGGGCGCCGGCGCGCTGCTCAGCAGCGC
>JAXDJK010000561.1:0-3259 GCA_034665665.1 Acidobacteriota bacterium | reverse complement strand
ACAGGCGTCTCGCCTATGCGTTATCCGCGCACCGGGTACGCGGACAGGCGGGACGCCTGTGGGCCCTGCCGGCGGGACGCCCGCGCTCCCGACGCTCCGCGTTCGCTATTGCAGATCGTGCTCGCCTACGCGGTACTTCGCGGCCCGCCCGTGTATCCCCGCGGCAGCAAAGTGCTCGGCGAGGAGAGCGGCATCGGTACCGGGGATACTCTCCAGCGCGAACGCCAGCACGGCGTGCATGTCGCGCAACTCGTCCTCCGAGAGCAGCGCTACGGCGGCCTGGGCGACGCGGGCGTGGTACGCCTCGACCGCCTCCCCGGCGGGCGTGGCGCGCGTGCGGATCAGATGCTGCGCCACGAGCGTGGCCATAACGTCGTCGAAATCGTCCCGCCGGAATACGAGGCGAAGCCCCGGAATGAGAATGGGCCGCGCGTTCATGGCCACGTACTGCAGCATGCGTGCGGCGCCAGGTTCCAGAGCGCGCAGTCGCACCTGCAGCACTTCCTGGATGATCGCGTCGCGTTCCGGCATCGCGTGCGGAACCGTGTCGCCGGCGAGAACGAACGAGCGCGCCAGCTCATCGATCAACGACGGATCGCCGCCCGCGGCATCGGCGATCATCTTCGCCACGTCGCCCGGGTCGGCCCGCGAGCCGCGGAGGAGCTCGGCCGCGAGCTGTCTCGAATCATCCAGGGTGAGCGCAGGCACCTCGACGTCGCGAACCGGCATCTCCGCGCGGAAGGCACGGACGAACGGGCTGGCCTGCGCCTCGTCGGAACGGTACGCGGCGAGGAAGAGCAGCGCGGGTGCGTCGGGTGGCCGAAGGATGTCGAGGAGCAACTCCGCGCTGTCGACGTCTGCCCACTGCAGGTCGTCGATCACGAGCACCAGCGGCGTGCGGTCGCACACGCGGAGAAACAGTTCGCGCATGGCCGCAAACGCACGGCGGCGGAGGTCCAGCTGGCCGGGGGCCACCGTCGTACCGCCACGGCGCCGCGACCGAACGACGTCCGCCACATCGCACAGGACGGGGAAGAGCTGCTCGGCCGCGGCGATGTCACGCGGCAGCAGCACCTCGAGCTCATGGGGCTGCAGACGCGACAGGTAGCGATGCAGGGCGTCCACGAGACTATCGGCGCCCTTGTACGGCATCGACTCCCCCGGGTAACAGCGGCCTGTGAGCACGAGAAGCTCGGGGGCTTCGTCGCGAAGCCGCGCCAGGAACGCACGGATCAGCGCCGTCTTCCCGGCTCCCGAAACGCCGGACACACAGACCGTCGACGGCGTGCCACTGACGCTCTCGTCGAAGGCCTCGCGCAGCGCGCGCAAGTGCCGGTCGCGCCCGACGATCGGTGTCAACGGTGCCGGTTTCGGCGTGGCGGCCTTCGGTCTCGAGCCCGCCAACCGCCGCAGGATCTCCTCGCCGGTCGGCCGTTCCCGCGGATCGCGGCGCAGCAGGTCCCGGCACAGCGCGTCGATGTCTTCCGGGATCCCCGATGCGATCGTGCTCGGCGGCGGTATATCGCCGGAGCGTTTCTGGTTGATCACCTCGACGTACGTGCCGCCAAACGGGACGTGGCCGGTGAGCGTGTCGTAAAGCATGATCCCGACGCTATACCAGTCGCTGGCCGGCCCGAGCGGCTCGCCGCCGCCTTGCTCTGGCGACATGTAGGCCGGAGTGCCCGAGGTGCTGGTGCTTTCCGCGGTGGCCCGGGTGTCGGTGTCGGTGACCAGGCCGAAGTCGAGCAGGACCACCCGCCGGTCGTCGGCCACGAGGACGTTGGACGGCTTGATGTCGCGATGAAGCTTCCCGGCGCTGTGGAGGGCGCTCACCCCCGCGGCGAGCTCCGCGAGCGCCACCCGCAACCTGCCGATGTCCGCGCGCATCGGCGGCAACCCTGGCTCGGCATCACCGGTGCCCGGAAGCGGCGCCTCTCGCCGCACGTGTTCGATGAAGGTCGTCCCGCGAATGAGCTCCATCGACACCAGCCACTGCTCCCCCTCGACGATCAGTTCGTAAAGCCGGACCAGATTGCGATGGGCGATGTGCGTGACGGATCGGAACTCGCGCTTGAACCGGTACAGCGCGTCCGGCGTGGCGTGGCGAAGCGCCTTGAGGGCCACCACCTGGTTGCGCACGGGGTCGAAGGCCTCGTACACCACGCCGAACGCGCCGGAGCCGATGCGCCTCCGCACCTGGAAACGGTTGCTATCGATCGATTCGCCTGCGGGCATGGGACCGCCGGAATCATAGCGCCGCTGGCGTCGCGGGATGCATGTCGTCAGTTTCGCGAGTACTCGAGAAGCGTCCGGCCGGCCGACTCCTGGAGCACGAGCCGGCCTGCCGCCACTCGGTACGACGCCACACGCGAAAGCGCGTCGAGATAGGCGGTCTCCTGCGCGTTCCGTTCACTCTCGGCGCAAGCCCGCTTCGTCGCCGCGATCATCCCGAAGGTGAGACTCTCCCCTGCGACCGTGAACGGCCCGCGATACTGATTGCATCCGGCCGACCCGGACGCATTTCCCTGGTCGAACCGCACCGTGATGCTGGAGCCTGCCACCGGCGATGCTCCGCCGATCGACGTCAACACCCACTCGGTCCCGCCAAGCTGGACGGCTTCGCCGGACGTTCCGGCATCGACCATGGAGGTGCACGCACCGAGCAGAAGGGCCGCCGCGAAAACCGCTGACGAGAACGCGTTTCGAGTGCTCATGGCCGTTTTGTATGCAATCGCAATACACGGGAGAAATGGCGACGGCTGTCCTTTTAACGCTGCGGAGGGTCGTTCGTGCGCCGTGTCCTGCTCCTTACTATCCTGCCGCTTCTCGCCGCCTGCTCCTCCTTCAAGCTCGATCGGGGCAAAAGGCTGGCTCCGACGAGTTCCGCGCGCACGTGCTGATGTTCGACACGCGCGGCGAGCCGCGTGACCCGCTCACCATCACGGCCTCGGGCAATGTCTATCTCAGCGCGAAGGATACGCCTGGGGGCGCGCAGACGCGCGACACGTACGAGCACTACATCCAGCGCATCTTCAACGGCATCGACAAGCGCTGAGTGCAGTATCCGAACCGTCCCTCCGCCCGATCTTCTTCTTCCACGGTGGCCTGAATACGCGCGACGCCGCGCTGCGGCGCGCAGAAGAGCAGATCTCGCGCATGAAGCGCCACACGCCGGAGGTCTATCCGATCTTCGTGAACTAGCTGACGTCGCTGCCATCGAGCTACAAGCGCAAGGCTTCCCGCGTCGATGCGCAGCTGC
>JAXDJK010000560.1:0-6309 GCA_034665665.1 Acidobacteriota bacterium | reverse complement strand
GGCGCTTTCCCGCCGCTTTTGTACAGCCACAGGCGCTGCGGGGGTTCGTCACCAGAGCCCTCTGATGAACACCCTCACCGCCTGTGGCTATACAAGAGCGGCGGGAAAGCGCCGCACTCCAAACGCTTCGCGTAGTCCGGGACGCTTTATCCGGCTACAACAGGCCCTTGGCCTCGAGCAGCTCCGCGTTGAGGATGGCGGCGCCGGCAGCGCCGCGGATGGTGTTGTGCACGAGCGCCACCATCCGGTAGTGCAGGATCGGGCAGGGGCGGAGGCGACCGACCGATACGGCCATGCCGTGCTCGCGGTCGCGGTCGAGGCGCGGCTGCGGGCGGTCAGGGGCGTCGATGTAGTGCAGCGGGTGGCGCGGCGCCGTGGGGAGGCCGAGGCGTTGCGGCTCGCCCTGGAAGGACTCGATGGCGTTTCTCACGTCGTCGATGGACGCATGCTCGCGCAGCCGGACGGAGATGGTCATCAGGTGGCCGTCGATGGTCGGCACGCGGTTCACCTGCGCGGAGATCGTCATCGGTGCATCAGCGAAACGGCCTTCGCTCCAGGTGCCGAGGATCTTCCGCGGCTCGGTCTCGATCTTCTCTTCCTCGCCGCCGCCGATGTAGGGGATCACGTTGTCGAGGATGGCGTACGAGGCCACGCCCGCGAAGCCGGCCCCGGAGATGGCCTGCATCGTCGTCACATGCACGGCCTCGATGCCGAAAGCGCGCTCCAGAGGTGCCAGGGCCATGGCCAGGCCGACCACGGAGCAGTTCGGATTGGTGGTCACGTAGCCGCGGGAGTTGCGGCGCGTGCGCTGGTGCGCGATCGCGCCGAGGTGATCGGCGTTGATCTCCGGGATCAGCAGCGGGACGTCCGCGGCCATACGGTGGTTGCGCGAGTTCGAGACCACGGCCGCGCCGCGGTTGGCGTAATCGTCTTCCGCCTCCCCGGCCACGGAGGAATCGAGGCCGGAGAAGAGCAGCCGCGATTCGAGCTCGGTGCCGAGCGGTTTCACCTGGAGACCCTTCGCCGATTCGGGGAGCTGCGTCTCCAGCCGCCAGTCGGCCGCCTCGCCGTACGTCTTGCCGGCGCTGCGCTCGGAGGCCACCACTTCGTGGACGCGAAACCACGGATGGTTCTCGAGCAACTGCACGAAGCGCTGGCCCACGGCGCCGGTGGCGCCGAGGACGGCGACAGGGATGCGCTCGCTGCGGCGCGAGATCTCGGGGCGTTCCAGTACGGCGGTTTCGGTCATTGGTGTTGGTTCCTAGGAAAGCGATTCTATGATGCAAGCCCATGCGGACGCTTCTCTGCGCGGCACTGCTCCTCTCCGCCGCCTGCTGGCGCAACCCGGACCATGCGCCGGTGATCGTCGGTGCGACGGCCGATCCGATCTCTCGCGAAGCTGGCGAGGTGATCGCGCGGAAGCTCGAAGCGGCTGGTTGCCGCGCCACGCGGCAGTTTGCGCTCGGTGACTCGGCGGCGCTCGATCGGGCCATCGTGGCCGGTGCTGTCGATGTGTACGCCGAATCAGCCGGCGCCGCGCTGCCGATCCTGAAGTTGCCGATGGACACGCATCCCTCCTTCCGCGACAGCCAGCTCCGCACCGCGTACGTCAAGCAGCGCGGCGGCGACGTCATCTGGGGCGTGCCGGTCGGCGCGGGTGATTTCTCCGTGGTCTATCGCAAGCCGATCGACGAGAAGTGCCGCGGCGCCACGCGCACCCTGATGGCGATGGGCTACGCCCTCGGCGGCGCGAGGCAGCGGCTATCATCGACGTCGCGATGACCACCTTCCAGACGCCGCGCGGCGAGGCTATGCTCGAAGTGGAGGATGCCCAGGCGCGTGTGCTCGCCGAGGTGCGTGTGCTGCAGCCGGAGAGCGTGCGCTTCGATAAGGCTGTGGGCCGCGTGCTGCGCGAGGACGTCTTCGCGCTGGACGACGCGCCGATCGCGGATAACAGCGCGATGGACGGTTACGCCGTGCGCGCGGAAGACATCGCCAGTGCGCCGGTACGCTTGCGTGTCATCGGCGACGTGCCCGCCGGGCGCGTGGCGCAGGAGCGCGTGGAACGCGGCACGGCCATGCGCATCATGACCGGCGCCAACGTGCCGGATGGCGCCGATGCGGTGGTGCAGGTCGAGCTGACCGATGCCGGCTCGGAGGTCGTGGAGATCCGGAGCGCCGTGGCGCGCGGTGCGAACATCCGCAAGCGTGGCGAGGACGTCCGCGCCGGCGCGCTGCTGCTCGCCGCTGGGACGCCGCTCGGCGCCGCGGAGATCACGCTGCTGGCGGGCATTCAGAAGACGACCGTGCAGGTTGGCCGGCGTCCTACCGTGGCCATCCTCTCCACCGGCGACGAGCTGGTGGACGTCGATGAGCCGCGCCGCCCCGGCACCATCGTGAACTCCAACAGCTACGCGCTGGCCGCGCTGGTCACGGCCGCCGGAGCGACGCCGGTAACCTACGGCATCGTCCGCGACACGCGCGAGGCCACGATCGAGGCGTTCTCCCGCGCCGCCGAGGAGTGCGATTTCATCCTCTCCTCGGGCGGCGTGTCCGTGGGCGCGTTCGATTTCGTGAAAGACGCGCTCGACGCTCTCGGCGCGGAGGCGAAGTTCTGGCGCGTGGCCATGAAGCCGGGCAAGCCGGTCGTGCTGTCGCGTCTGCGGGATCGCGTCTGCCTCGGGCTACCTGGCAATCCGGTGTCGTCGATGGTCTCGTTCCATCTCTTCGTGCGGCCCGCGCTGCGCAAGGCGCTCGGGCAGACCGACGGACTCTTTCCGCCCGTGGTACGCGTGCGGCTCACGGCGCCGCTGCGCTCCGTCGGCGATCGCCGCGTCTACGCGCGCGCTCGGGTGACCGCCGTCGATGGCGAACTGGTGGCACAGCCGGTGACGTCGCAGAGCTCCGGCGCGCTCACGTCGATGGTCGGTGCGAATGCGCTGGTGATGATCGATCGCGGCGTGACCGGCGTGGAAGCCGGGATGGTGCTGCCGGCGCTGCTCATCGACCGGATTGCGTAGCGCCGGCGCTCATCTCGGCGAAGATGCGCGTCAGTTGCCGCGCGTCGTCGTCGCCCTGTGCGTAGGTCTGCCGCAGCAGCTCGACCTGATCCTCCGGCTCGCCGGCCGGAATGGTGAAGCCGTCCGGCGGTTGCTCCGGGATCATCGACCGGCGGCGCGTCCAGCGGCCGTCGTCGTACGTCCAGGTGATCCAGCCGTGGGAGATGGAGCTGGAGGCCGCGGTCAGCGTGGCGTCGCCGTCGATCCGGTTGCGCTCCCGCATGCCGGTGGCATTCGCTTCCTGCGCGCCCTGCAACTCCTTCGCGGAATCGGCGATCAGGCGGTCGAGCCCTTCGTGCTGCTCCAGGAAGGCCAGGCCGGTCTGCTGATCGTCGCGCAGCACCGTTTCGGCCAGCAGCTCCACTTCTTCGCCCCGCCAGTAGAAGCGGAGCAGGCCTCGCGCATCGTCCGGGATCGGCTCATCGGATTCGATCAGCGCACCGCTCGCGCTCACGTCCACAAAGCGCACCGACCAGTCGCCGAACCAGCCGTCGATCGGGCGGACCAGATTCAGGCGCTGGTGCTCCCGCCGCTCGTCGCTCACGGTGCCGCCCGTACGTCCGTGATCCAGTAGGCCCGCTCGGTGACGTGCAGCCGCCCCTCGACGCGCTTCCCATCCGCCGGCAGCTCCGCGACCTTCGCCCCCCGCACACCGTAATCCATCACCATCGCCTCCATGAACCCGGGGATGGCCTCGTGGTCGAGGTGCAGCGTGTTCTCCGCGGTATCGCGCGACAGGATCTTCCCCCGCACCGTGTACAGCTTCTCGCCCGCCTCACTCAGCGGCTTCGGCGCCTCTTCCGCCGAGCAGGCCAGAAGGAAAGCGGTCATGGTGACGAGGAAGGCACGTTTCATCTGCCGCAATTGTAGTGGAGGGAGGGAATGGATCGGGGCGGTCGGACACTACACCTAGTAGCGAAGTTGCGGACTCGGACCGACCGAGGGAGAATCGGAGGCATGGCGATGGCGAAAGAAAACGAGCAAGCCACCAGCGACGAGCTTTGGGAACGCTATTTCGCAATGCAGCTCACGCCCGAGCAGAAAGCAGAAGCGAGAGCGAGAATGAGGGACAAGGCGGACGAAGCTGCACGCAACGGCTTCTATCAAGACCTCCTCGCCATGCGTGGGAAGGTGACATGGCCGGTTTCGTGGGAAGAGCTGCGCGACGAAGAGTAGCGGCCGCGGATACGAGCTCATTGCAGCGCTTCCTGCGCGATGATCGCGGTTCTGACGTCGACACCATCGCCGAGTTGGCGCGCACCGACGACCTTCTTTTGCCGCCCGTCGTGCTGACGGAGGCCCTCAGCGATCACATGCTGCCGCTCAGTCTTGTCGTTCGCATCCAGTCGTTCCCGCTGCTCGAGTTCCACGATGGCTACTGGGAGCGCGCCGGTACCCTGCGTGCCACGCTCCGCCGGGACGGCCTGAAAGCCAAACTGGCCGACTGCCTGATCGCCCAATCCTGCATCGATCACGACATCCCGCTCATCACCTACGATCGCGATTTTCGACATTTCGTGCGAGCCGGCCTGCAGTTGGCGTAGCGAAGTTGCGGACTCGGATCGACCGAGGGAGAATTGAGCTATGGCGAAGACCAAGAAAGGTGCCGGCGCGGAACCGCCTCCCGATCTGTGGGAGCTTTATCTAAGCCTGCAGCTCACGCCCGAGCAGAAAGCCGAGGCTCGGGCGGAGATGGAACGGAAGGCTGCTGTGGCCCGCGAAGAAGGCGTGTTCGAGCGGCTGCTCGAAGCTATGGGCAAGGTGCACCTCGAGTACGACATCGACGAACTGCGTGAGGACGCGGAGCGATGGGGGGAGAATCCATCTATGGCTAAGACGAAGAAAGATGCTGTTGCCGAGGTCAGTGCCGACCGTGGGAGTACTACCGCAGCATCCAGCGAACACCGGAGCAAAAGGCGGAGGCGCGGGCCGAGCTGGAACGTAAGGCTGCTGCGGCTGCAGAGGCCGGTGCATACCAGCGGTTGTATGCCCTGCTGGGCAAGGTGCATCTCGAGTACGACATCGACGAGTTGCGCGAGGACCGCGATTGATCGCTGTCGATACGAGCTCACTGGCTCGTGCCTTTGACGGGGAGCGGGATCCACAGGCGCTTCGTGTTCGCGACTTCATCTTCTTCCGTCGCATCCACCTGCCTCCGGTAGTGGTCACGGAAATGCTCAGTAACAGGCTACTGACGGACGATGCGCGCTCCGCCGTCCTCGGTATGCCTAACCTCGAGGTTCATGACGCGGTTATTGGGAACGGGCTGGTCAACTGCGCGCGCAGGCGCGCAGCGACGGCCTGAAAGCCAAGCTCGCCGACTGTCTGATCGCGCAGTCCTGCATCGATCACGACATCCCGCTCATCACGTATGATCGCGACTTCCGACATTTCGTGAGAGCCGGCCTGCAGCTGGCGTAGGAGTGACAGTGCTTCCAGAGAAAACATTCGAAGGCCGGGTGGGGGTCATCACCGGTGGGGCGACGGGGATCGGCTTCGGGATTGCGCGGGAGCTGGCGCGCCTCGGCGCGACGATCGTGCTGTGCAGCCGGAAGGAAGAGAACCTCAGCAAGGCCGTCGAGCAGATCCGCTCCGAGACCGGCCGTGCCGAGGCCGCGCACTACCACGTGCTCGACGTTCGCGATGCGGAAGCCGTGGAGGCGATGGTAGCCAAGGTCGATAGCGATCGTGGGCGCATCGACCTCCTCGTCAACAACGCCGCCGGCAACTTCATCATCCCGGCCGAGCAGCTCACCGTGAATGGCTGGAACTCTGTCATCGGCATCGTCCTCAACGGCACCTTCTACTGCTCCAGCGCCATCGGCAAGCGGATGATCGAGAAGAAGACCGGCGGCGTGATCCTCAACGTCATCGCCAACTATGCCTGGACCGGCGGTCCCGGCGTGATCCACTCCGCCTCCGCCAAAGCCGGCGTGCTGGCCATGGCCCGCACCCTCGCGGTGGAATGGGCGCGCTACAAGATCCGCGTCAATACCATCGCGCCCGGCCCGGTCGACACCCCCGGCGCCGCCGAGCGCCTCTTCCCCGATCCGATGATCATGGAAGGGATCCGCAAGACCATTCCCCTGCGCCGTTTCGCCACCCTCGAAGAGGTCGCCAACGCCGCCGCCTACCTGCTGAGCGACTACGCGTCGTATGTGACCGGCGAGTCGTTCGTGATCGACGGCGGACAGTGGCTCTCGGGCGCCGATTACTTCACGCGTCTGAAGCAGATGATGCCGAAGTAAAA
>JAXDJK010000559.1:0-3949 GCA_034665665.1 Acidobacteriota bacterium | reverse complement strand
AGTGACGAGGAGAAGGTCAATGCCCCCGCGCCGGCCGAGGCGCCGAAGAAGGACGACAAGGCGGCGGTCGTGGTCAAGATCGACCCGGTTGGCTTCGAGAATCGGGTGCGGGCCATCCCGGGAAGTCCGGGTAACTACGGCGCCCTCGAGGGCCTTCCGAACGGTGTGCTCTATCTCACCGGTTCCGGTCCGCAGACGCTGAAGTTCTACAACATCGACGACCGCAAGGAAGAGACGATCGCCGAGAACGTCGGCGGCTACGACATCTCCGCGAACCGCGAGAAGCTGATCGTCCGCTCCGGCCAGACCTACGCGATCATCAACGCCAAGCCGGGCCAGAAGGTGAGCGACTCCGCGCTCAATCTCTCAAACCTGGAGATGAAGATCGACCCGCGCGCCGAGTGGAACCAGGTCTACGCCGACGCGCTGCGCATCCTCCGCGACTGGTTCTACGACCCGAACATGCACGGCGTGGACTGGAAGGCGATCGGCACGAAATACGGCGAGCTTTTGCCGTACGTGTCGCACCGCGCCGATCTCGATTACATCTTCGGCGAGATCGCCGGCGAGCTGACCTCGGGGCACACGTATGTCTCTTCGCCCCCGGGCACTTCGAAGGTCGAGCGCGTCGACAACGGACTGCTCGGCGCGGAGATCGTGGCGGACTCCGGCCTCTTCCGCATCCAGCACATCTTCCCGGGCGAGAACTGGCAGGACGACTTCCGTTCGCCCCTTACCGAGCCGGGCGTGCGGGTGAAGGAAGGGGACTACATCCTGGCCGTCGACGGCGCGTCCACGAAGGGCGTGGACAACTTCTACCGCCTGCTGGAGAACAAGGCCGACCGGGTGGTCACGCTGCTCGTGAATTCGTCACCCACGGCGACGGGCGCGCGCGAGGAGAAGGTCCGCCCGGTCAAGAAGGAGACCAATCTCCGCTATCTCGACTGGGTGCAGTCGCGCCGGGCCATGGTGGACAAGCTCTCCGGCGGCCGGATCGGCTACATCCACCTGCCGAACACGGGCGCGGAAGGCAACCGTGAGCTGTTCAAGGGTTTCTATCCGCAGGTGGATAAGCAGGCCCTGATCATCGACGACCGCTACAACGGCGGCGGGTTCATCCCGGACCGCATGATCGAGCTGCTGGAACGCCAGCCGCTGAATTACTGGGCCCGGCGCAATGTGAAGCCGTCCGCCACGCCGGCGTTCTCACACGTCGGTCCGAAGGCGATGCTGATCAACGGTTACTCCTCCTCGGGTGGCGACGCGCTGCCGTTCTACTTCCGCGAGCGCAAGCTCGGTACGCTGATCGGCACGCGCACCTGGGGTGGCCTGATCGGCCTCTCCGGCAACCCGGACCTGATGGACGGCGGCAACATCTCCGCCCCGCAGTTCCGCTTCATGGACACCTCCGGCATGTGGCAGGTGGAAGGCGTAGGCGTGGCCCCGGACATCGAGGTGATCGACCGCCCCGAACTGATCGCCGCAGGGCAGGATCCGTCGCTCGAACAAGCCGTGAAGCTGCTCCTCGAGGAGCTGACCAAGAACCCGCCGAAGCCGGTGGTGGTCCCGCCGGTCAAGGTGGAAAACTGAAGATCCGACGTGCAACGGACGCCGACGCCGCCAATCTGGCGGCGTTCGGCGCCCGGGTGTTTGCCGCGGCATTCGCAGCCGGCAATACCGCCGAGGATCTGGCCATGTTCCTCAGCCCGTACAACGGCGAGCGCCAGCAGGCGGCGGAGATCGCGAATCCCGCGCTCCTCACGCTGCTTTGCCTGGACGATGACGACACGCTGATCGCGTTCGCGCAACTCCGTGGCGATGAAATCGCCCGCTTCTACGTCGACCCGGAGCACCACGGCCGCGGCGTCGCCCAGACGCTGATGGATGCGACGCTCGCCGCCGCCCGCGAAGCCGGCGTGCAGACGATCTGGCTAGGCGTCTGGGAAAAGAACCCCCGCGCCATCGCCTTCTACGCCAAATGCGGCTTCCGCGACACCGGCTCCCAACCCTTCCTCGTCGGCACCGACCTGCAGACCGACCGGATCATGACCCGCGAGCTGTAGGCACCGCGCTTGGTAGCTCACAGGTCGCGGAGAAGGTCCGCTCGTTTCTTCTTGTACTCCTCCTCCGTGATCAGGCCCTTCTTGAAGAGCTCTTCCAGCCTTTTGAGGCGTTCTTCGATCGTTGCGCCGGCTGCCTTCGTGTCGACTGCAGCCGATGGGCTGGCCGCTTGCGGTACAAGCACACTGACTGCGCTGATCACTTTGCAAAACTGGTCAGCGACGTTGACGGCGTTGCCGCGTTTCCCGACGCCGTACTTTTGAACGACTTTGATTCGCGTCCCGGCGTCGACCGCGCTCACCGTGAAGTTCAGATTGTCCGACCCCTCAGCAGAGACCACCTTCAGGACGCCTGCACTCTTATCGGTCGTGACGATCTCGAACGACTCCTGCTTCAGCGCGGCACTGAGTGTGTCGAACGCAGCCGCTTGCGATACTCCGGCGAACTCGACGAACGTCGAGTATGTAGAGCCCCGGACCATCGATCCGCCGATCGCGAGATTCGATCGGCAGTTGCCGTCTGCATCATCGGCCGCGGCGCCGCCCGACACCAGCCGGCGACCAATTCCCACCAGAAGTCGTCCCTCGCGACTATCGTCGGACTGGGCTGATTCCCACGCCGCTGGCGCGAGCGCTCCGGTACCCTCGAAGCTTTCCACGACCGAGGACACCGAGACATTGGTGGAGTCGCCACGTTTCACGAGCAACAGATTGAACTTGTACCGTAGCTCGTCGTCCTGCTGATCCACCTTGTAGTCGGTCGTGATCACGCCCGTAGTCTTGTCGCTGTGAATGATGGCGCTCCCTCGCGCCTGCAACGCACCAATGGCCGCCGCCCATACGGAATCGTACTGGTAGTTGAAAGTTTTCTGGCTCGTTCCCGCCGCGCGAGCAGGCGCACCGACGAAGAAGAGACCACACAAGAAGAATGCAACCAACAGTCTTCCGCGTCCGTCGGTGGAGACCGCGGAGCAAATTTGTCCGTTGAAGGAAGAAGCGGCTTGCCGAATCATCTAGACCCTCCGTGGTAGGAGTGTATCTGAGGTGCCGTTCCCTACCCCCCCCATCTTTCAGCGCCCCAACTTCTGTTTGGGCTAGTCCGCGTCGTACGCGCGTAGGCACCTTTACCGTCTCACCTAACTGGCCTCTTTCGATCATGCCGCATAAATAAATGTGAGACCGAAGGTCTGACTCTGACCCATGCCCGGGTGTTTGCCGCCGCATTCGCAGCCGGCAATACCGCCGAGGATCTGGCCATGTTCCTCAGCCCCAGTACTACGGCGAGCGCCAGCAGGCGGCGGAGATCGCGAATCCCGCGCTCCTCACGCTGCTTTGCCTGGACGACGACGACACGCTGATCGCGTTCGCGCAACTCCGTGGCGACGAAATCGCCCGCTTCTACGTCGACCCGGAGCACCACGGCCGGGCGTCGCCCAGACCCTGATGGATGCAACGATCGCCGCCGCCCGCGAAGCCGGTGTGCAGACGATCTGGCTGGGCGTCTGGGAAAAGAACCCCCGCGCCATCGCCTTCTACGCCAAATGCGGCTTCCGCGACACCGGGTCGCAACCATTCCTGGTCGGCACGGACTTGCAGACCGACCGGATCATGACCAGCGAGCTGTAGGCACCGCGCTTTTCGTGAACTTCAGGCACGAACGTGAAAGGTCCGGTGCACCCTCCGGAACGTTGCGTGATGCCACGTGCACCGCTCATGGCTGTACAAGAGCGGCAGAAAGCTGCCGACAGTCCAAACGCTTCGCGTGGACCCTCCACGATCGTCGTTGTATGGGCGGGGGCTCAGTTTTCCAGCGGTAGTACGAATGTGACCCGGATCGACGGGGAACGTGAAAGATTCTCCGGACGACGGACCAGATGCGGGCGTAGTGC
>JAXDJK010000558.1:0-4095 GCA_034665665.1 Acidobacteriota bacterium | reverse complement strand
GAGCGTCCTGGAGGTCGGGATCGGCGAGATAGGCCTTGTAGATGGCCCGGTAGCCCTCGGCGGTCAGTGGGATGTGGAAGTTGCCGACCTTGTGGCCGTCCGGTATGCGCGCAACCTCATAGATGGTGCGGTCGTAGCGTGTCTTCACCTCGTCGGGATACTGGACCACCTCGTAGATGAAGTCACCGAGGTGCAGAACGAAACCGAGCTTCTCGGCAGCGGGAGCGCGCTCATCTTCGTAAATCATCCGGCGATAGGCGTTGAGCTTGCCCTCATTGATATCCTGACAGCTCACGAAGGCGAAGTTCACCGTGCGCGGATCGTTTGGCAATGGTGCTGTGATCGTGCGGCCGACCCGGCTGCCATTTCCGTCGGTGTCGGTGAAGCGATACCAGTAGGTACGCGCCGGCTTCAGTCCGCCGATCAGAACGCGCGCCGTCCAGTCCGCGGCGCTCGAAACCGGTGCCTGCGCGTGCGCAATGACTCGACGGAATGCCTCATCCTCTGCTACCTCGACGGTCAGGACCTGGCGCGTGCCGTCGGTGAATGGACGCCTCGTCCAAAGGAGCACGCTGTGCGGGTCGGGATCGCCCGAGGCGACCCCTTGAGGATAGAGATCACGCCGCTCATGCCAGTGGACACGTGAGCCGCGGGCCGGCCCGACCCATGCGAGCGAAGCACCGATTGCTGTTGCAGCTTTGAGAAAGGACCGGCGGCTGATCTTCATGTCTCACTCCGTGCGGGCGCGCCGAGGATCTCACACGACACCTTTGCATCGGACGGACTTCTATTGATCGTCACGAGAATGTCGCCAGGCATTTGCGTGCCTCTCCAGCGAGTCGTTCGACATCGCCTGCACTATGATAGCGACCTCTTTTCAGTTGCACGTGGCGGGGCCATTTGCCGGTTCTGCCATTCAAAAAGGAGCCGGAATGTCGTTCCACGGGTTTGCTCTGTCGTGCCTATTCTCGGTGCTTGCAGCGATGTCCCTCGGCGCGGCGTTGCCGCGCGACGCGCAGTACGGGCACCTGCCGCTGCACTTCGAGCCGAACGTCGGACAGGCAGACGCGAACGTGCGATTTCTCTCGCGCGGCAGCGGCTGCGCGCTCTTCCTGACGCAGAGCGAAACCGTGGCCGTGCTGCGGAACCCGTCGGCGCACGAATCCGTCGTGCGGCTCCGTTTTGTCGGCGCCAACGACCACGCGTCGACCGCCGGCGAGCGTCGCACGGGCGGGATCACGAACGACTTCCGCGGCAGCGACCCGCGCCGCTGGCGCTCCGGCATCTCCCACTTCGAGCGGGTGCGGATGAGCGGTGTATACGACGGCATCGACGTCGTTTACTACGGGACCGAGGGCGGGGTCGAGTACGACTTCGTCGCCGCACCGGGCAGCGATCCCGGCCGCATCGCCATGCGCTTCGAAGGTCCGCACCAGATCGACGTCGATGCCGGCGGCGATCTCGTGCTTCATCTCGACGGCGGCATGATCCGGCAACAGCGCCCGGTGGCGTACCAGGAGCGCGCCGGGGTCCGCCACCCGGTGGCCGCGCGTTATCGTCAGGACGCTCCGCGGCAGTTCGCGATCGAGCTCGGCGCGTATGACCACACCTTGCCGCTGGTCATCGATCCCATCCTGGCTTGGTCGACCTACCTCGGCGGTACCGGCTCCGATCAGGCCTTCAGCATCGCCGTCGATGGCACCGGCAGCACGTACGTCACCGGGCTGACGGGCTCCGCGAACTTCCCGACCGCCAACGCCTTCCAGGCAACGCTCGCCGGTCCCGCCGACGCGTTCGTCGCCAAGCTCAATCCTGCCGGCACCGCGCTGGTCTACTCAACCTATCTCGGGGGAAGCGCCGGCGATATCGGCCGAGACATCGCTATCGACGCGGACGGAAATGCGTACGTGACCGGCGAGACATTTTCCAGCGACTTTCCGACGGTCAACGCAATCCAGGCCGCGTTCGGCGGAACGAGCGACGCATTCCTGGTGAAGCTCAATGCCGCGGGGAGCGCGCTCGTCTATGCGACATACCTGGGCGGGACGCTCGAGGACGACGGGCAGTCCGTGGCCCTCGATGCGGCGCGCAACGCGTATGTCGCCGGGACGACGCATTCGGCCAATTACCCGACGGCCAACCCGATCCAGGCCGCCAATGCCGGGCCGCCCGATGCGTTCCTGACCAAGGTGAACGCCGCCGGCTCGGCGCTCGTTTACTCGACTTACGTCGGCGGCAGCGCCGGCGACTTCGGCTACGGCGTTGCCGTCGATGGCGGCGGCGCGGCGTACGTCGCCGGAGTCACCCAGTCCGCGAACTTCCCGGTGGCCAACGCCATCCAGGCATCGCTGGCAGGAACGGAAGACGCCTTCGTCCTGAAAGTGAATGCGGCGGGGACGGCCTTCGTGTATTCGACCTATCTGGGCGGCTCGAGCGCCGACGGCGCACGCGCTGTGGAGCTGGACGGCACCGGTAGCGCGTACGTCGCCGGCTACACGAATTCGACGAACTTTCCAACGGCGAATGCCGTGCAGGGTGCCAACGCCGGAGCGCTCGACGCGTTCGTGACAAAGATCAATTCTGCAGGCTCGGCACTGGTGTACTCCACCTACCTCGGCGGAAGCGCGAGCGAGATCGCGAATGGGATCGCAGTCGACTCCGCCGGGCGAGCGCACGTGATCGGCGACACCAACTCCAACAACTTCCCGACTGCAGCCCCCGTGCAGGCCGTAAGTGGCGGTACCGAGGACGTCTTCGTCACGAAGTTCAATGCAGCCGGCACCGCGCTGGTGTACTCCACCTATCTCGGCGGGAGCCTCACGGAACATGGGTTCGGCATCGCGGTCGGAAGCGCCGGGGAGGCGTACCTCGCAGGACAAACGAGCTCGACGGATTTCCCGACGGCCAATGCGATCCAGGCTAGTCAGGCGGGCAACGGCGATGCGTTCGTGGCGAAGCTCGTCGACAGCGCGGACCTCGCGATCGAAAAAGCTGCCGGCGGCGCCTTCGTGGCAGGTCAGAACAGCACGTTCGCGATCACGGTGACCAACACAGGCGCGAACACCGCCCTGGATGTCGTCGTCACCGATGCGCTCCCGGCCGGAGTCACGCTCGTCTCGGCCACTCCGAGCCAGGGAAGCTGCCCCGGCACATCGCCCGTAACGTGCAACCTGGGCACCGTCGCCGGCGGCGGTTCGGCCACCATCTCGCTCGTGGTCGTTCCCTTGTCTCCAGGCCCGCTGAGCAACACGGCCACGGTGGCTGCCGGCTCGGCCGACCCGAATGCCGCAAACGATTCGTCGACCGCGGTCGTGCAGGTCGGTGAGAACGCGGATCTTTCGATCGTGAAGACCGTTGCCGGCACCTTCACCGCCAACCAGAACGGCAGCTACTCCATCAGTGTCACCAACAACGGCCCCACCGCGGCAAGCGTAGTCACCGTCACCGACATCCTTCCCGCGGGAGTGACGCTCATCTCCGCCACGCCGACGCAGGGAACCTGCAGCGGGACGACAACCGTCACCTGCAGCCTCGGCACACTGAACAACGGCGCATCCGCAAGCATCGCACTGGTCGTCCGGCCGTCGGCGCCGGGGCCGCTCAGCAACACAGCAACGGTCGACAGTCCTGCTGCCGATCCTGCGGCTGGCAACGATGCGTCGACGGTCGTGATCACCGTCGCGGCTGCCCCTGCCGTCCCGGCTGTGCCTGCGCTGGACGAGAGAACGCTCCTGTTGCTCGCCGCGCTTCTTGCGGCGGTGGGGACGTGGATGGCCGCGAAGGTGCGCTGACGTCTTTCGGAAGCCGGTGCTCATAGGCCTCCATCACGCCGGGGCTGACGACGGACCGCCCACGAAGCTCAGGCCTACCGGCTCGAACTCACCGGGCGGGAAGTTCCGCGGTCGCATATCCGGCCCAGAAGCTGTGGCGGTCGCCCGAGACGATGGCGAAGCCTGCAATCTTCGCGTCGCGTACGAGATGGTAGATCTCCGCGCGCTCTGCCCAGGCGGTGCCGTAGTCACCGCCGCCCAGCGCCGCGAACGTGTTGGGAGGCCACGATTCCTTGGTGAGACCGGCGGGCAGGTTCTGCGGGTC
>JAXDJK010000557.1:0-11976 GCA_034665665.1 Acidobacteriota bacterium | reverse complement strand
AGGGGCCTGGGCGGGTGGGGCACGGGGAGTGTGGCACGTGCATCGAGCCCCACCCGCCCAGGTCCCTCGCTCGACGCTCGGGATTACAAGCGGGGCGCTGGCGCTTCGATAATTTTTAACCCCACCCCCACAAACCACCACCCTCGGTGTCATCTCCTCCAACGGGGGACACATGAGGGGACGACTCGGGGTCGCAGCACTCTTGCTGTTGGCGATGACGGCCGTGCGCGCGGAGAACCGCGGGGCGGTGGATTGGGTGTTTCTCGTCGATACGTCGGCGTCCATGCGCGGGAAGGGCGGGACGAAGGACATCTTCGATGATGTGAAGGCCAGTCTGGAGACGTTCGTCGATGAGGCGGATGTCGGCGATTCGGTCACGCTCTACACGTTCGACAGCGATGTCACGAAACGTGAGGGGCCTCGCGACATCCATATGGTTTCCGATCGTGACGAGTTGAAGGCGGCCATCGCCGGACTCGAGGCGAACGGCAAGCGCACGCACCTCGGGCTGGCCATCAAGACGGGGCTCGAGCGCGCGGAGTTGTTGAAGAAGAAAAACGATCCGACCCGCAATCGGGCGGTCGTGCTGATGACCGACGGCAAGGAAGACGTCAAAGGCATCAAGCACCCCACACCGATCCCCGAGAACTTCGAGCGCGTGGGCGACAGCTGGATCTTCTTCGTCTCCATGGGCGAGCACGAGCCGCAGCTGGATCAGTTCGCAGCGGTCACGAAGCGGACCAAGGTGCTGAAGCCGCAGGATGCGCAGGCCATCCGCGATGCCATTCACGGGATCCGGCTCGTCATCAAGCCGGAGCCGGCACCCGCCCCGCCGCCGAAGCGCGTCGTCGCCCGACCTCCTGCACCACCACCACCTCCGCCGTCACCATGGATCCGCATTGCCGAGTGGCTGGCCGTGCTGGCCGTGCTCGTCACAGCCGCGATCATCGCGTGGAAACGCTACAAGGCCGGTAACCAGCTGGAGGGCGAGATCGAGATCGTCACGCCGCGCGTGGCGGGCGACGGCGCCTTCGTTGGGCTGCCGACGCTGAAGACGGGTGAGGTCGCGCTCAGCGCAATCGTGCCGCTGGATGCGCTGGCCGGTTCCGATGCGCGGCTCTTCGTCAAGCGCCGGGGCGACCGCAAAAACGTCTGGATCGCCGCGTCCACCGGCTCGCTGCGCGTGAATGACGTCGAGACGCCGATGAGTGAGCTCTACGACGCCGACACGATCCACATCGGCGACGCAACCCTGCGCTTTAACCGCCTCGGCTACGAACGCGTGGCCGCATTCACAGGAGAGGAATCGCTATGAAGAACAACGTCGTCTTTCGTCCCACGGTCGTGATCGGCCTCGGCGGCACTGGCTACGGCGCGCTGCTGAAGCTCAAGAAGCGCTTCGTCGATGCCTACGGATCCGTCCCGCCAATCATCCGCTTCCTCTCCATCGACACCACCGAGAACGCCGAAGGCACAGGCCAGAAGGATGCGGGGAGCGAAGGGCAGCTCGACCACAACGAGCTCTACGTCTTGCAGGTCAGCAATCCGGCGGGACTCGTCGGCGGGCCGAACGAGCACATCGACGCATGGTGGCCGACGGAGATCCCGACCAACGCCATCATCGCCGGCGCGGGGCAGGTCCGCGCCCGCGGGCGGCTGGCGCTCTTCGCCCGCTCCGCGGAGCTGTTCGGGCGCATTCGCCGTGCGGTGGATGACGTCCGCAACATCCGCAACGCGAAGCAGATGTACGCCGATCAGTTCCAGGTCTCCACGCGGGCCGGCGTGGAAGTGCACATCGTCGGCAGCCTGGCCGGCGGCACGGGCAGCGGGACGTTCCTCGACATCGCCTTCATAGCCCGCGACATCATCGGCAGCGACGAGCAGTCGAACTTCACCGGCGTGCTGCTCTTACCCAGCCTCTTCACGCGCTACGCCGGCACGCAGCTGGTCAAGCCGAACGCGTACGGCGCGCTGAAGGAGATCGAGTACCTCTCGACCATGAAAGGCAGCTTGACCATCGACTACGGCAACCGCACCGTCGAGGTCTCGCGGCCGCCGTTCGACGTGGTCTACCTGATCGACAGCATCAACGAGCAGGGGCGCACGGTCATGGAGCAGAACGACCTGCTCGGCCTGATCGCGGACGGTATGTACGTGCAGATCGGCTCGCAGATCGGCACCGACAGCGCAAACGCGGTCGACAACATCAAGACCCAGATCGCCACGGCCGGCAAGGTGAAGGGACGGTCGCCGCAGTACTGCAGCTTTGGCGTGGCCTCCCTGACCATGCCCAGCTTCGACGCGCTGATGTTCGAGGACGCGAAGCGGCTGGTGATCGAGGACCTGCTCAACGGCACGGTGGCGGACGCCGACATCGAGGAGGAGGTGCAGCGCTTCATCGACCAGACCCGCCTGCGCGAGGACGAGAACGATCAGGTCATCGAGTTCCTGAGCCAGCGCGAGGGCGGCGGGCAGCTGCGCTTCCCGATGCCCCTCGGACAGATGAAGTACGACAACAAGGCCCTGGCCACGATCAAGAACCTCCACACCGTCCATCGCTCGCGCGCCGAGCGGCAGGTCGCGCAGGCCATCTCCGCGAATTTCGACACACTCCGCGAGGCCTCGGTAACGGCCATCAATGCCTACTGGGAAGCGGCCGTCAATCGCGTGAACGGCTTCACGCGCGCCGAGCGCTTCTTCGAGAAGCTGCAGGCCAAGCTGGAGTGGTACCACAACATGATGGACACGGAGGCCAAGGACGAGCGCACGAAGCTGAAGGCGCTGAACGTCAAGCCTGCCGAAGACCAGATCACGGAGGCCGTGGGCGCGTTCCTGCGGCGCGAGGCCAGGATCAAGACCGCGTGCGAGGTGTACGGCGGCATCATCGACCGCGAGACCGACCTGACCATCCGCGTGGCGCGGCTGGAGAAGGCGGCCGAGCTGTACTCGGCGTTGCACGCGCACACGCAATCCATCCTCAACAACTGCTACCGCATCCGCGAGAACCTCAACGCCGCGCGGAAGCAGTTCGAGCAGCAGCACCTCGACGCCACGAATACCCGAGGCACGTCGCGTCTCTTCGAGCAGGTGGTCGGCTTCGACCCGGGCGAGCACCGGCCGAAGATCGCCGGCGCGGATTTCGTGAAGTGGTACGCCGACCATCACAACAACGGCTCGCTCTCGCAGTGGGCGGGACTCAAGGCCGCGGAAGTACACGCGGACATCCGCCAGTTCATCGAGGCCTGCTACGAGCCGCTCACGTCGCTGACCATGGACGACATCCTGAGGCGCTCGTCGCCCGACCTGGTCTCGCAGGAGCTGAAGCGGCTCGACAATCTGGCCGTGCCGCTCTGGCGCTACGACGTCGGCAAGATCCCGGTGGTGAACCAGACCGTGATCAACGAGTTCTATCACTACGGCGTGAGCGACGCCGACTCGTCGATCCTCAAAGAATCGAAGTACGAAGCGGGTGTGCCGAAGGGGAACGCCAAGCCGTCCATGGTGTCGACGCGCGACGGCCGGCGCATCCTGCTGTTCAAGGTCAAGACCGGCATTCCGCTCTTCGCGCTCGCGGAGATCGAGGACATGGAGCGCGCCTACCTCGACCCGAACAAGGTCATCTCGAATCACATCGACAAGCGCTGGCAGGAGCTGCCGAACCTCGTGCCGCGCAGCGGTGACGGCGAGGCGCTGCGCTGGTTCGCGCTGGCGCAGGCGCCGGAGCCATTCGGCTTCATCCGACGCGATGGCGCCTGGTACTCGATGAAGTCGAAGACGGGCCGGCGTGTGGACAACAGCCTGGTGCGCCTGGCGCAGGGGCGCGTGCCGGCCTACGCCACGTTCGAGAAGAACCGCGAGCTGGTGCAGGAGGCGGAGGAGGTCATCGACACGATCGTCACGCGCGAAGGGGCGGTCAAGGTCGTGCAGATCCTCAAGGAGTACACGGACACGCTCTCGAAGCAGATGTCGGGCGCGGTGGAGCCGGCGGTGAAGGACCAGGTGGAGAGTGAGATCCTGGCCATCGAGGATTACGTCCGCCGGATCGAGACGGTGAGCTGACCGGCATGCTCAAACCGGTCAGCATCCTCGCTCTCGATGAGCCGGCGGCGACGCTGGCGGGCGCGGTGGCGGAGCGTGTGGCCGCCGCATGCGGGCTTCCGGATCTCGTGCAGATGCGCCCCGTTTCGGTTGACGGTTGGCGGTTGGCGGTTGGCGGGGGGCTCGCCGAAGCCATTGCTTCGATTCATGCGCAGCGGCAGGCGCCGGGGAGTGCCTTGCGGCTGCGCGATGACGTCAGCACGCGCGAGCTGGTGCTGCTGGTGGTCTCGGCGGCCGGTCCTGCGCGGGCGTCGTTGCTGGATCTGCTGCGCGACTTGCGGCAGTTGTACGACCAGCGCCGGCTGGCGGAGTACTACACGATCGAGCTGCTTTGCCTGCTGCCCGATGTTACCGGCACGGCCGCTGTTGCCGATTACGGCGCGGCGTACGAGACGCTGGCCACGCTCACCACCGCGGACCCGAAGCCGTTCGACGAGGTGTGGCTGCTCGATGCCACGAACGGCAATCGCGTGCGCTTCGGCGCGCTCGGCGAGGCGCTCGATTCGTACGCGGAGGCGGTGGCTGGTGCGCTGATGCACGAGCCGGAGATGAGCGGCGCGCTGCCGGGCATCCATCCGCGGGGGATGCATCCGACCTTCAGCACGTTCGGATACGCGGAGCTGTTCTTCCCGCGCGAGGTGGCCTTGCAGCGGCTGGAGCCGCGCTTCGCGGCGGAGCTGCTGCAGCAGAAGCTGCTCAACGCGGGCGCGGCCACGCATTCGTATCTGGCGGCGAAGCAGTTCGTGGTCGGTGAGACGTTCGCGGTGCCGCTCTCGCGGATCGGCATCGACGCCGGGCAGTCGCTCTTTCATCGGTTTCAGGCGAAGACGTTCGTCACCGAGCGGACGCGTAGCGCGGAGGAAGTGATCGCCGCGGTGCGGAATGAGCTGAAGACGCATCGCGACACCACCCACCTCGCGAACCTGGAGACGCTGGCGCGGCAGGGGGAAGAGACCACCGCATCGTTCGCCGCCATGCTCACGCGGGTGGTGGACGAGACGCTGGATCGCGATGACTATGGTGCCGCTGTCGGTTTGCTCGACGCGCTGCTCGATCCGTTGCCGGATCTGCGCGCCGATGCCGAGGCTTCGCCGCGCAACCTGGTCACGGAGCTCAATGCGGCCACGGCGGCGCTCGATGCGCGGTTGCGCTTCGTGCCCGACACGGCCGGGAGCGATGCGGCGCGCAAGCGCGTGCGCGAGCTCGACAACCTGTTGCAGGATCAGAAGCTCGTGGCCGACACGCTCGCCCCGACGAACGCGGCGGAGCATCTGGCGGCCATCGAGGGCGAACAGCGCGAGCTGACCCGCACGCTGCCGGAGCGCATCTTCGCCGAGGAGAGCGGCAACAACTTCGCGCGCAACGCGGCTCGAGATGCGGAGGCGGCCAGGCTGGCGGAGGAAACGGCGGGGCGGGAGCAACAGCTGCGCGAGCTGTTCGCGCAGAAGCCGCGCGCGGAGGAGGGGCTGCGCGAGGCGCTGGAAATGCGGCGCACGTGGCTCTGGCGGCAGGTGCTTTGGGCGGCCGTGGGCGTGCTGCTGCTGTATGGCATTCCGGCGGTCTTTGGCGCGCTCCTGCCGAATCTGGCGCGGGTGAATCAGATCGCCGCGTTGGGCCTGGGCTTGTTCGCCATTCACGGCGCGGTGCGGTACCTGACCTCGATCGCGCCGGCGGTGCGTGCGGCGCGCGAGTTTCTGCAGCGGTTGGTGGCTCAGATCGACACCACCGACAAGGCCAAGAACGCGGCGCACAACGATGAGCTGCAGTTCGAGCACGACATCGCCCATCGGCGTACCACGCTGACGGTGCTGCGGCGGACGCGCGAGCACGCGCGGAAGACGCTGGACGCGCTGATGGCGCGGCGACGGGAGCTGGAGGAGCTGGCGGCGGCGTTCGTGCCGGCCTCGATCGTGTCCGGCGGGCTGTCGGTCTCGCTGATCGATGATGGCGATGTGGATGCCTGGTACGACCGCACGGTGGACGATCGCAAGCCGCTGGTGCGCGATTTTCCGCTGCGCCGCTCCGAGTCGTTGCACCTCGCGCTGGACGATCTGCGGGCGCGCCTGGCCGGGTATGCCGCCAGCGGGTTCGATGCGTTCCGCAAGCTGACCATCGGTGCCGCGGCCGCGCTGGTTCCGGAGGTGAAGCTCACGCAGCGGCTGAAACGTTTCGGCGAGTCGAGCGCGCCGCTGATCGAGCTGCGCGATGACCTCGAGGCGGAAAAGGCCATGCAGCGCGATACGACGCTCTGGGTGGATGCGGGCGATCGCGCCTTCGTCACGCAACTGCAGCGCCGGCTCCCGGACGCGCACGTGAAGCCGCCGGCGGATCCGCTGCGCGTGCACGCCGTCAGCCGGGTGCTGCACTACCCCGGCTACGTCCTCGGGCAGGTGGAGTACTACCGCGCGCAGTACTCCGGCGCGCTCGACCTGCTGCCTTCGGAGCTGGTGCTGAGTAACGCCGTGCGCGGCGCCTACGAGCAGGTGCTCCTCGGGCGCGCCTTCGGGCTGATCGAGGTGCGCGACGGGATGTTTTATCGGCTGACGGCCTCGCTCGGCGGGAGCTCTCTGTCTGCCGCGGAACGTCTCGTATCGTCCTCCGTCATTCGCGAAGAGCTGGAGACGGAGCTCGCCCCGCGGCTCTCGATCGCAGCCGAGGTGTACGAGAAGCTCGGCGCGGTCGCGCCGTTGTCGGGTCTCGACCGGAGCGTGATCGGCGGGTTGATGAAGCGTTACGGGATGTGATCGCACGCAGCGCCTGTGGCTGTACAAGAGCGGCGGGAAAGCGCCGCACTCCAAACGCTTCGCGTATCACTTGCGCGTGTTTCCCACGAAGCCGCCGGTCAGCGTGTAGCCTGTACAAAAGCGGTGGCGACACCGCACTCCAAACGCTTCGCGTACGGATGCACTTTTTTCGTGCGAAGAGCGCGCCGGACTACGCGGAGCGTTTGGAGTGCGGCGCTTTCCCGCCGCTCTTGTACAGCCACAGGCGACGCGCGTGTTACTTGCGGGCGAGCAGTTGAAACTGCGCGTCTCCGATCGGTTTGCCGAGGAGTTTGCCTTGGAAGTCGAGGTGGAGGGTGTGGCCGGCGGAGGTGTGCACGGCGAGGTCGCGGATGCCGTCGTTGCCGTAGTCGGTCACATCGACACGCTCGATGGTCACCGACCGCGGGGTGACGGTGCCGTACCAAACTGGACGGCTCACGTTTTTGGGATCGAGGAGGAAGACGTTATGGTCGCCGGCGACCACGAGCATTCTCTTGTGACGCGCTGTTTGCGCGGCGACGGTGACTCGGCGGAGATGGCTCGAATCCGGATATCCACCTTCCTGGCGGCCACCGGGCTGAAAAACAGACAGGTACGAGGGCTCACCGCCGTCGGCGCCATTGGACAGCACGACGATCCGCTTCTTCCTGGTAGTGATGTCGGCGACGAAGAAGTTCTTCACCAGCAGATTCGGACGGGTCGGGTCGGTGGACCACCACTGTGCGCCCGAGGGGCGGAAGACGGTGATGCTGTTGCCAGTGGCGACGATCACTTCCTTCCCCTCCTTTTCATCCAGATCGGCCACTTCTTTCTGCACGATGCCGCCGGCAATTTCGCGATGCCAAAGCTTTACGCCGTCGAGGCCGTAAACCGTCATGGTCGAACCGTCTACGCGGACGGACTCAGGGCGGTCAGGCGTGGTTCCGGGGCACGTGGCCACAGGCATCGACTTCGTGTCGCCGTCTGTGCTGAGCTGGATCGCGCTCGCCACCGGATGACCGCGGCGGCGCAGCCACTTACGGACGGTTTCGTTGGCGTGTGCGGCGAGCATCTCCACGGTCATGAAGCCGCGCGAGTTCGGGGCCACGTTGCAGCGAAGGCCCTCGAGGATGGCGGCGGTGAAGACGCCGTTCCGGGCCACGTCATCGTCATACGCGTAATTGCCGGCCGCGGCGGCGTAGAGCACCACCTGGCCGGTGAAGCGTTTCAGGCCCGTGATCAGCGGAGCGCCGGTCGGTAGATTGAGAGGCGTAGCGCGCGTGCGCGTCTGGATACGCTGACGGCAGGCGTCGATGAACACCAGCGAGCGCGCTGCCGCCGAGGTGCCGATCGTTTCGAGGACCGAGGCTGTCGACAGCGAAGTTGCCGGGCTATTGAGCAGTGAGGTCGAGGCGAGTACATACGGCACACCATCGCTGCTGAAGCCGTGCGTGGCGAACGAAGCGATGAAAATGCCGTCGCGGCCGACCTGCCTCGCTTGCGTCTGCAGGCTTTCGGACAGGCTGTCGCGATCGGCCGGTACTACGGTCGCACCTTCCTCGCGGAGCGCCTTCAGGCGCTCCTTTGATTCCATCTTGTACGGTTCGCCGGAGAGCGCCAGCACCACATTACCTGGCGCGACGAGGTCGGCATTGCGTTCGATTGCCAGGGTGTACGCGAGATCGACCGCATCGTCGACGGCATACGGCACGTCCGCCACGCGCGGATCCGTCGTGAAGCGGCGGATCCCAACGAAAACCGCGACCGACTGTTTTGGATCAAACCGCGCCGGCTTGGGAGGAACGGTCTCGGTCAGCGGGAGCTTCACGCCGCGATGCTGCGTCGATTCGCATTGCGAGACCGATAGCGTCAGCGCGGCCAGCGGGAGGACGGCGAACCAAAGCAGTTTCGACGTTTTCATCGGATTCCTCCTATCGACACCATTCCGCGCCGTTTGTGGCGTTTTCGGGCCATTCGCCACAGATCCGGCGGCCGCGTGTCTACCCGTCTGCAGGCAGTTCGGACGGAGACGAGAGCGGACGATGAAGATGCGGAAGAGTGACGATGGCCGCGACGAGCGATTCAAATCTCTCTACCAGAAGTACTACCGGCGGATGGTGAAGTATTACGTTCACGCGTTCCGTCTGGAACAGGAAGATGCGGAGGAGCTGACGCACGATGCGTTTCTCCGCTTCTACGAGGCGATGGATGAGTACCGCGGCGAGGCGGAGTGGGCGTTCTTCGAGAGTATCGCCCGGAACGTCGCACTCAACCGAATTCGGTCGAAAGGCACCATCAAGCGAAAGATGGAGTACGTCGACCTGGAGCACCCGAAAGCGGTGGCCGCGGGACAGGCGGCGCAGCAGCACGATGCGCTCGAGCGAAAGATGATGCACGACGCCATCGCCGCGCTGGCGCCGTCGCAGCGGCAGGCCGTGCAGCTGTGGCTGGACGGGTTCACGTACGACGAGATTGCGCGTGTGCTGCGCACCACGCCGGAAGGCGTGCGCTCGCGGCTCCGCGATGCGCGGCGGCTCCTGCGCGCCCGCCTCGGCGACGACGTCACGTTCCCGGAGGACGAGGAATGATCACGAAAGCAGACTGGCAGGCAGTCAATCACGAGTTGATGGCGGAGCAGCGCCGTGCCTTCGGCGAGCCGCCGCCGACGGAGCAGCTGCTGGCGTATACGCGCGGCGAGCTGCCGGCCGAGGCGGAGGAGCGTGTGCGCGATCTGCTGGTCTGTCATCCCGACTTCGCGCGGGCCGTGGCGGTGCCGTTCCCACGCGAGGCAGCGATGCCCGGCGAGGCCGACTTTCTTTCGGAGACGGAGCTGGCGAACGAGTGGGCGCAGTTGCAGCGCCGGCTGCATCGGCCGCGGTCGCGGACGGGCGGGGGAGTGCTGCAGTTCCCGCACGCGCTGACGGCGCTGGCCGCGGCGATCGCGCTGGTCTTCGCGGGGCTGTACTGGCAGGCGCAGTCGCAACTGCACCGGCTCGACGCGCCGCGGCTGGTCGTCGACGAACAGCTGCTGCAGCCGGACGAGCGGACGCGTGGCGGACAGCCGGCGGTGACGCTGACCGCACGCGGCGACTCATTCCTGTTGATCGTGAAGGTGGCGCCGGAGGCGACGCAGCTGGCGATCGTAGAACGGACGGCCGCGGGCGAGCGGCCGCTCTGGAGCAGTGAAGCCGTGCCGCGGAACGACGGTACGTTCGCGGTGATCGTGCCGCGGCGCTTCGTGGCGCCGGGCGAGTATCAGCTGGTGGTGAGTGCCGGCGCCGAACGGCTGGCCACCTACTCGGTGCGGGTGGAGGGGGAGTAGCGCGCGGCCGCGAGCGTGCTCCGGAACGCGGCGGCGAGCGAATGGACGTCATCGGCGATCACGCTCTGGTGCTCGCCGGTGACGTGCACGATGCGCAGGTCGGGACAGAGCGTGCGCCAGCCGAGGTCCTCGTTCGTGGCGTCCGTGCCCCAGCCTTCCCGGGCCAGGAAGAGCGTGACCGGACCATCGTACGGCTGCAGCGACGCACTGCGGCGCAGGCGGTCGAGCGCATCGTTCGCTTTGATCTCGGGAAGAGGCGCGTGGAGGAGAGCCGGCTTCCGCGCCAGCCAGCGCGAGAGCCGCACCACGCGCCGCACCACGGCGCGGGTGTAGCGGCGCGTGGTGGCGATCGGGCGGCGATGGAGAAGTGCCACGTGCAGCGAGCGCTTCCAGCGCGGGGCCATGGCGGGATGCAGCGCGGTGTCGATCAGACCGACGAAGGCCACCGGCGCGCCGGCGCGTGCGAGCTGCCGCGCGATCTCGTACGCGACCGTGCCGCCCGCGGAGTAACCGGCCAGGTAATACGGACCTTCGGGCTGGATGGCGCGGATGGCGTCGGCGTAGCAGGCGGCGACGGTTGCGAGCGATTGCGGGAACGTGTTGATGGAAAAGCCGTGGTGGGTGACGCCGTAGAACGGCTGGTCAGGGCCGAGGAGCGCGGCCAGCTGGCGGAAGACCAGCACGCTGCCGCCTTTGCCGGAGACGCAGAAGAGCGGCGGGAGCGAGCCGCCGCGCTGCAGGGCGATCACGGTGCGCTCCAGCTCCGGCTGCACGCGCAGGTAGTCGGCCATCTTCGCGACGGTATTCAGTTCGAGCAGCAGCGAGAGCGGAAGGTTGCGGCCGGTCGCGCGATGGACCTCGGTGACCAGGTGCGCGGCCACGATCGACTCGCCGCCGAGGTCGTCGAAGAAATCGTCGTTTGGCCGGACGGCGGTGCCGATCACGCGCGACCAGATGGCCAGGAGCGTGTGTTCGAGATGGTCGGCGGCGTCGGTCTCCTCGTGGATCTCGACCTCTTCGCGCTGCGCGAGTGCGACGCGATCGACCTTGCCGGAGCCGGTCACCGGCATCGCATCGAGCGCGTAGAGGCGCGACGGCACCATCCACGCCGGCACGGCACCGCGCAGCGCCGCACGCACCTCCCGCGGGCGCAATGTCTCGCCCGCCGGCATGACCACATACGCCACGAGGCGCAGCTCGCCGCCCACATCGCGCTTGCCCACGGCCACGGCTTCGCGAACGCCGGCGTGGGTGATCAGTGCGCTCTCGACTTCCACGGGGTCGATACGGCGGCCGTGGATCTTCAGGCGCGAATCCTTGCGGCCGATGAAGTAGTAGAGGCCATCGGCATCGCGGCGCAGCAGGTCGCCGGTGTAGAACATCGGGAAGCGGCCGGGCTCGAGGACGAACTTTTCCGCGGTCAGCTCCGGCGCGTTCCAGTAGCCCTCGACCACGGTGGCGCTGCGTACGACAAGCTCGCCCACTTCGCCGTCCGGCGCGTCGTTGCCGTCGTCATCGATCAGGCGGACTTCCACGCCGGGCCGGGCGCGTCCGACCGTGACGAGCGGGCCGGGGATCGGCGTGTCGTGGTCGATGGTCACGTGCAGAACCATGCCGGTCTCGGTGGCGTTGAAGCCGCGCTCGAGCGTGGTGGTGCGCGGGAAGCGCGCCTTGTACGCCTCGATGTCGGCGGGCGTGGCCACGTCGGCGCCGATGCGCAGCTTCTTCACGCTGGAGAGGTCGACATCCGCCAGCGCGGTGAGCATGAAGCGGCGGAAGAGGGCGGGGGTGAGGGTGAGGGTGGAGACCTGC
>JAXDJK010000556.1:0-4355 GCA_034665665.1 Acidobacteriota bacterium | reverse complement strand
GACCTGAGACATCGTCCCGGACATGGCGAACGGCTTCGGCTCGAACGTGCGCACCACCACGCGCGCGCCCTGCTGCTCGACCACTTCGAACGATTCGGAGCGGTCGATGCTGGTCACCGGCGCGTCGAAGGTCACGGTGATGCGGTCGCCCACCGCCGGTGCGGCCGGCTGGATGGTCACGGTCAGGAGCGCCAGGATCGGGAGCAGCATCGTCACCGCTTCCTCGCCCGCCGTGCCGCACGCTCGCGGAAGAAGCGCAGCAGGTCGCGGTCGTACGGCAGCGCCGTAGAGACGGCCAGATGATCGACACCCGATGTGACGAAGCGCCGCGTCAGTTGCTCGCGCCGCTGTGCCGCGCGCCGCGCCACGTCGGATCGCGCGAAAGCAACCAGACGCGTCTCGCCCGTCTCGTAGTCGAACAGCCGCGCCAGCCCGCGGTTCGGAAAGCGCTCCTCACGCGGATCGCCGATGGAGATGGCGATCACGTCGTGCTTCCGGTCCAGCCGCTGGAGTGCGCGCTCGAAAGCAACGTCGAGGAAATCCGACAGCACGATCACCACCGACCGCTTCGCTGCCACGCGCTCTAAAAAGGCCACGGCATGCTCGAGGTCCGCACGTCCGCGCGGACCGTCCATGGCCGCGCCGGCCGCGGCATGCACGAGCGTCTGCGCGTGAGCCCGCCCCCTGCGCGGCGGGATGAAGGTACGAACGCTGTCGGCGAAGAGCAACAGTCCCACGCGATCGGAGCTCTGTACCGCCGAGAACGCGAATACCGAGGCCAGCTCCGCCGCGAGGTCGCACTTGCGCCAATCGATCGAGCCGAAGGCCATCGAGCCGGAGACGTCGATGGCCACCAGGATGGTCAGGTCGCGCTCCTCCACGAACTCCTTCACATGCGGCACCCCGCTCCGCGCCGTGACGTTCCAGTCGATGGTGCGGATGTCGTCCCCCGGCAGGTACTCCCGCACCTGCGAGAACTCGATGCCCCGCCCATGAAACGCGGAGTGGTAATCGCCCGCAAACCCCGCCCGGATCAACCGCGCACTGCGCAGCTCCAGATCGCGCACGCGTCGCGCGAGCGGAGCACGTCGGTCGGGAGCTTTGCGCTGGAAGAACATCTACGGAACCGGTACCGCGCCGAGCACCTGATCCACCACGCGATCCGCGGTCATCTGCTCCGCCGCCGCTTCGTAGCTGAGCACAAGCCGGTGGCGCAGCACGTCGTGCGCTACGGCTTTCACGTCCTCGGGCACGACATACGTGCGGCCATGGATGAACGCGTGGGCCTTGGCTACGTGCGCGAGGGCCAGCGTGGCGCGAGGGGAGGCGCCATAGGCGATGTGCGAGGTGAGTGACGGCAGTCGATAGTCGGCCGGCTTCCGGGTGGCGGTGACGAGCTGCACGATGTAGCGGCCGATCTTCTCGTCCAGGTGCACCTTGGCCGCGAGATGGCCGGTGGCCTGGAGCTGTTCGAGCGAGAGCACCCGCTGCACGTGCACGCGTTCGGCCGTCGGATCGAGGTAGAGGCTGAGCATGCGCAGCTCTTCGTCCGCCGTCGGATAGTCGACGCGCAGCTTCATGACGAACCGGTCGATCTGCGCCTCCGGCAGCGCGTACGTCCCTTCCTGCTCGATCGGGTTCTGTGTAGCGATGACCATGAACGGATCGGGCAGCGGGTAGGTCGTGCTGCCGATCGTGACCTGCCGCTCCTGCATCGCCTCCAGCAGCGCGCTCTGGACCTTGGCCGGCGCGCGGTTGATCTCGTCCGCCAGCACGAGGTTCGCGAAGATCGGACCCAGCCGCGCAGTGAACGTTCCGCCGGCCGGCTCGTAAATCTGCGTGCCGGTGATGTCCGCCGGAAGCAGGTCGGGCGTGAACTGCACGCGCTTGAAGGTCGCGTCGATCGCTCCCGCCAGCGTCTTCACCAGCAGCGTCTTGGCCAGCCCTGGCAAGCCCTCGATCAGCACGTGCCCGCGGATGAGGATGGCGATCACCAGCCGGTCCACCACCGCCTCCTGCCCGATCACGGCCCGGCCGACCTCCTTCCGTAACCGTGCGATGCTCTCGTGGGCCTGCTCGACGTGCGGATCGGTAGTGGTCATCGTTCGGGTCGGAAGTTTATCCTGAGGAGCGAAGCGACGAAGGATCAACCAAGGCGCCGCGCGGTATGTGCCATGCTCTGTGCCCAGCGTACACACCGCGCGGCGCCTTGGTTGATCCTTCGTCGCTGTCGCTCCTCAGGATTTTTGAAGACAATGCCAAAGAAAAAATGGGGCCAGAACTTCCTGCGGAATCGCGGGGCAGTCGAGAAGATCGTCGCCGCCATCGAGCCCGCCCCCGATGAGATCGTCCTGGAGATCGGCCCGGGCGAAGGCGCTCTCACCGAAAAGGTGCTCGAGCTCGGCAATCCGGTCGTGGCCGTAGAGATCGACCCCGAGCTGTTCGCCAAGCTCCAGCGCCGCTTCGGCGACCGCATCGAGATCTACAACGAGGACGCCGTCGAAGCCCCGCTGCCGGACAAGCCGTACCGCGCCGTCGGCAACCTCCCCTACAACGTGGCCACCCCCATCCTCCGCCGCGTCATCGCCGACCCGCTCTGCCGCCGCGCCGTGTTCATGCTGCAGAAGGAAGTGGCCGAGCGCATCACCGCCAAACCGGGCAGCGAGCAGTACGGTTTCCTGACCCTCTACGTCCAGCTCTACGCCTCGGCACGCTCACTGATGACGCTCGAACCGCGCTCCTTCTATCCCGCCCCGAAAGTGCGCAGCGCCGTGGTGGTTCTCGACCCCCACCCGCCGCAGTACCGCTCCGAGCGCGACGCCCTGGAGTCGCTCATCAGCCAGTCCTTCCGCATGCGCCGCAAGAAGCTCGTCAACAACCTGATCGGCTGGCGCGACCTCACCCGCGAAGGCATCCTCACCGCGATCGAGCAGGCCGGTCTGGACGTCCATGCGAGAGCCGAGACCATGTCCCTGGATGACTTCGACCGGTTGGAAGCCACGCTGCCGTAAAGTTGCACACCTACTGCGCCGAAGCATCCCCCGGCTCGTACCGCCACTCCGTCTGCAGCTTCGCCCCCTCAGCGAAGCGCGGGTCGACGAACTCCTCGAAGGCGATGTCGCGGTCCAGTACACCCGTCTCCCGCATGAGGCTCACGATCAGCTCGAAATCCTTCCGCAGCGGCGTCAGCGGCTGATACCGCACACGATCGAGCGGCTTGGTCAGCGCCCATCGCAGGAGTCGCGGGTCCTGCCGGAAGTAAAAGCGGCCCACGAAATCCGCCGCGTGCTCGCGACGCGCTTTACGCTTCGGCGGATTCTCCAGCCAGAGGCCGGAGCGCGCGATGCCGTCCACCAGCACCTGCACCGCCTCCGGCTTCTTGTCGATCACATCCTGGCGCACCACCAGCACGCAGGAGATGTAATCCGGCCAGTAATCCTTGGCTGGGAAGAGGATGCGCCCGAAGCCCACCATCTCCGCCTGCGACGGATACGGCTCGCCCATCGAGAAGGCGTCGATCGCCTTTGCCGCCAGCGCCCCCGCCACGTCGGCCGGCGACATCTCCACCATGCGGATGTCCTTGGCGGTCATGCCGTGCTTCTTCATGGCCCGGAAGAGAATCAGCCGCTCGTCGGAGAAGCGGCTGGGGATGGCCACAGTCTTCCCCTTCAGGTCGGTGAACGAATGCACCGGCCCGTCCTTCTGCACGACTACGGCGCTCCCGTAGCGATGTCCGAGGTAAACAATCTTGATGGGAACACCCTGAGCACGCAGGGCAATGGCCATCGGTGCGACCATGAACGCCGCCTGCATCTGGTTCGAGATCAGCGCTTCCTTGATCTCCGGGAAGCCCTGAAACATCCGCGGGATGAAGAGATGCCCCGAACGAGAATTAGCGGAGATGTAGTCCGTCACCGGGCACGCGAGGTGTCACGTGACCGGGATGTAAGCGACGTTCAGCTTGCGTTCACTCTCCGGCAGCCGGTCGTTGAGCAGCACCGACCAGTCCACGTTCATCGACAGGTGGGCCGTCGTGATGACCGCCACCCATGCCAGAACCGAGAGCACGATCTTGCGTGCGTCGGACATGGTTTCTCCTCCTTTCCTTGTATTTCTTCATCATTCACGGAAACCCCACCGCACGAACTTCAGGCGCTCCGTCCAGCGGATCAGCGTATCGAGCATCAGCCCGATCACTCCGATCAGCAGCATACCGCCGACCACCAGGTCATAGCGTTTGCCGGCGTTGCGCGAGTCGATGATCAGATACCCGAGGCCCGAGTCCACCGCGATCATCTCCGACGCCACCAGCACGATCCAGGCAACACCGAACGCGATGCGCAGCCCTACCAGGA
>JAXDJK010000555.1:0-4345 GCA_034665665.1 Acidobacteriota bacterium | reverse complement strand
CGTGGCGGTGAACCGTCTCCGTCCCCTGGTGTCCCTGGTGCTCCTGCTCGCCCTCCCTGCCTTTGGCCGTCATCGCGCGGTCGGATCCGGCCCCGTCGATTCGCCCACTGCCTGGCTGCATCAGTACGCGATTCCGTTCGAGGGCGACCTCGCGCCGCTGGCGGCGCTGACGGCGGACGCGCGGGTGATCGCGCTGGGGGATGCGACGCATGGGACGCACGAGCTGTTTGCATCGAAGCAGCGGCTGGTGCCGTTCTTCGCCGCACGGGGGTTCCGTACGATCGCGTTCGAGGCGCCGTACGCGGAGTTTGCCGCGATCGATGACTACCTGCTGCACGGCACGGGCGATCCGGCGGCGCTGATCGAGAGCCGGCGCTACTGGTTCTGGGATACGCAGGAGCTACTGGAGCTGCTGCTCTGGGCACGTGGCGAGAACGCGCGGGGTCTGACCCCGCCGATCCGCGTGGCCGGCGTCGATTCGACGGAGCCGTTCACGGCCAGCCGCGTGGTGCTGGCGTATCTGCAGCAGGTCGATCCGGCGTTCGCGTACGAGGCCGAGGGGAACTACGCCTGCCTCGGGCCGGGCAAGTACACGCCCAGCGATCTGTGCCGCTCGCTCGTAATGGCCATCCGGCCGCGGATCGTGGCGCAGCGCAGTGCGTATGTCGCGGCGACGTCGACCGAGGCGTACGAGGAAGTGCTGCATGCCGCGCGCGTGGTCGAGCAGGGGGAGCACATCGAGGCCACCGACCTCCTGGCGCGCGATGAGGTGATGGCGGAGAACGTCCAGTGGCTGCTGGCGCGCGACGGCAAACTGCTGGCGTGGGGGCACGACGAGCACTGGGGACGGACGCCGTACACGCTGCTCGATCCGGTGCCGATCCGCGCGGCAGGCTCGTACCTCGCCGAGGCCCTCGGCGATGCGTACTTCTCCCTCGGGTCGGTGTTGCTGGAAGGGACGTTCCTGGCCGTCGATTACACGGGCGGGATCGGCTCGATCAACGCTCAAACCATGGCGCCGCCGCATCCGGACGATGTGGCGCTGCGATTCGCCGAGGCAGGCACCGAGTCGATGATCGTGCCGCTGCGCCGCGCGCTGCCGGCATGGCTCACGGGTACGCAACACGTACGCATCGGCGCCTCGGGGGCACCATCGCGCGAGCGGGCCACGCTGGACCTGGTGGTGGAGCTGGGGGAAAAGTACGACGCCGTGCTGTTCGTGCGGCGCTCGACGCCGAGCGGCGTGCGGCACTGGCCACAGTTCCGGTAGTTACCGCCCGCGTGCCTTCTTCGAGAGCTTCTTCACCGGCGCTGTCTCAGGCGTCACCGCCGGTGCGCGGAAGATCCACCAGAGCGCGAAGGCGATGGCGTACATCAGCACCACGCGATACGACGTGCTGGCCAGGCTCCAGCCGTTCCGCGACAGATCGCTGTAGTGCACGAGGCTCCACGGCCCGAGCTTCATCACGTACAGCGCCATGACCTCCGTGATGGTGGCCAGGACGTGGGTCACGCAGAGAGCCAGCGAGGCCAGGCCGAAGCGGATGAAGTTGCGATCCGAGATCGCCTTCGGATGAATCGCGAAGAGCGCCGTCAGCAGGATGAAGTTGAACGTCAGGTCGCGCAGCTGGATGCCCGGGTGCTTCGAGCGCGGATCGAAATCCTCGCGGTCGACGGAGATGAAGCGGTCGTCGTCCAGCATCGGACGGAGACGCGTGACCGGCGGCTTCTCGAACGAACGCATCACCACCTGCGCACTGTGCGCGAGGAAGGTGTCGTAGAGCGGCGAGAGCGCCACCCACAACGCCAGCCCGGCCAGGAAGCCGGCCAGTGCCTTAAGCGCGACTCTCAGCTCGATGCGGGGCAACCCGAGCACTCCAGACGAGGAAGAAGCCGATGGCCGCGATGATGATCACGATCTGCCAGACGGCGGTGTGGAAGAGATCAAAGAGCTTGGGCTGATACGCGCCGAGCAGGTAGAGCGTGACGATGCGCACCGCGTTGAGCAGCTGCACCACCACCGCGCCGAGGGCCAGGCCGGCCGCCTTCGCCTTCAGCGAGGAAGGGAAGGCCGCGATGCAGGCCAGCAGGATCAGCATCGCCTCCACGCCGTTGCAGCCGTTGTTGATGTTCACGGCGAAGCGCGGCGAGGCCACGGTGGTACCGCTGACGCTGACCTTCTGGCCCATCGCGTTCAGCAGCACGCCCGAGACGTGGGCGATGCCGGTCGTGAACGGCACGATCACGTGGTCGTTCACCGGGCTCCACGCGATGAGCAGATAGGCGGCGATGAGCACGCCGAAGAATTTGAGCAGAAAGAGGACCTGGTTGCGTTGCATGTTGGGCGGCGCGCAGTTTACACGAGGCGATTACACTGCCTGCCATGCCGGACAATCCCGAGCGCGAGCGCCTCGAAGGTGACGCGGAGGAGCTGGAGCGCTGGCGGCGCTGGGGGCCGTATCTTTCCGGCCGCTCGTGGGGAACGGTCCGCGAGGACTACAGCGCGGACAGCGATCCCTGGAAGTACTTCCCGCACGATCTGGCGCGGTCGAAGGCTTACCGCTGGGGCGAGGACGGCATCGCCGGCTTCTGCGACCGCTACCAGATTCTCTGCTGGTCGCTGGCGCTCTGGAACGGACGCGATCCGATCCTGAAGGAGCGCTGGTTCGGGCTCGTCCCCACCGAAGGCAATCACGGCGAGGACGTCAAGGAATCGTTCTTCTACCTCGACGCGCTGCCGACGCACGCCTACCAGCGCATGCTCTACAAGTACCCGCAGGCGCGGTATCCGTACGAACAGTTGATCGAGGAGAACCATCGGCGGAGCCGCGCCGAGCCGGAGCTCGAGCTGATCGACACCGGCGTCTTCGATGAGGGCCGCTACTTCGACGTCGAGATCGAAGTGGCCAAGGCGGACGCGGATTCGCTGGTCTTCCGCATCACCGCGCACAACCGCGGACCGGAGCGCGCGGTCATCCACCTGATTCCGCAGCTGTGGTTCCGCAACACCTGGTCGTGGTCGCCGGACGGGCGCGCGCAGCCGGTCATCACCGCGGCGGACGGCGGGCTCCTCGCGGACGATTCGCACGCGCCGCCGCTGGCCGGCCTCGCTCACGACACGCGCCTCGGTCCGCATCGCCTCGGCTTACCCGAAGGGGCGCGGCTGCTCTTCACCGATAACGAGACCAACGGCCCGCGCGTGTACGGTGGCGAGTCGCGCAGCCGCTATGTGAAGGATGCGTTCCACCGCCTGATCGTCGATGGCGATGAGAGCGCGGTGAATCCGGAGCAGCGCGGCACGAAGGCCTGCGGGTGGATGCGCTACGAAGTAGAGCCTGGTCAGTCGGCGGTGCTGGTTTCCAGCTTATCGCCGCACGCGCTCGAGAACCTCGGCGCCATCGTCGAGCAGCGCCGCGCCGAGGCCGACCTCTTCTACGCCACGATCCACCCTCCGCGCGCGAGCGTCGAGGAGCGCAACATCCAGCGCCAGGCCTTCGCGGGCATGCTCTGGAACAAGCAGAGCTACCTCTTCGACGTCGACATCTGGCTCGACGGCGACGACCCCGCCCATCCCCCGCCGGCGGTGCGGCAGGAAGGACGCAACGCGCGCTGGCGGCACCTCAACTCCATGCGCATCCTCTCCATGCCGGACAAGTGGGAGTACCCCTGGTTCGCGGCGTGGGACCTGGCCTTTCACTCCATCGTCTACGCGCTGATCGACCCGGCCTTCGCGAAAGAGCAGCTCTGGCTGATGCTCTTCGAACAGTTCCAGCATCCCAGCGGCCAGCTGCCGGCGTACGAATGGGAGTTCTCGGACCTCAATCCGCCGGTCACAGCGTGGGCGGTCTGGCGCGTGTACAACATGGAGCGCGTCCGCACCGGCACGGGCGACGTAGCCTTCCTCGAGCGCTGCTTCCACAAGCTGCTCCTGAACTTCACCTGGTGGGTGAACAAGGTGGACCACGAGGGGAACAACGTCTTCGAAGGCGGGTTCCTCGGCTTGGACAACATCGCCATCGCCGATCGCAGCACGCCGCTCGCGGACGGCGCGACGCTGGAACAGAGCGACGCCACCGGCTGGATGGGGATGTTCTCGCTCGTGATGATGCGCATCGCCCTGGAGCTGGCCAGGACGAATCCGGTCTACGAGGGTCTGGCCACGAAATTCTTCGAGCACTACATCTACATCGGCGCGGCGATGAAGATGGTCCGCGACGGTCACACGCTCTGGAACGAGGAGGACGGCTTCTTCTACGACCTGCTGCGCTTCCCCGACGGCCGCACGGTGCCGTTCCGGGTGCGCTCGCTGGTGGGGCTGATCCCGCTCTACGCGGTGGAACGGTTG
>JAXDJK010000554.1:0-2998 GCA_034665665.1 Acidobacteriota bacterium | reverse complement strand
CACGGGCGCTTCTCATGGCCCCACGCTGCTGTCCGGGCGTGCCACGGGCGCTGCTGATGGCTGTACGAAAGCGGCAGAAAGCTGCCGGCAGTCCAAACGCTTCGCGTGGACCTTTCGCGCTTCCCGTGCCTACTCCACCCACCGGGCGATGAAGAGGTTGGTCTCATGCCCTTCGGGGTTTTCGCGGTTGGAGGCCCAGACCAGGAGTTTGCCGTCGGGGCTGAACATGGGGAAGCCGTCGAAGGCGGGGGCGGTGGTGATGCGGTCTTTGTCGCCGGTGCCGTCTTTGTTGACGAGGAAGAGATCGAACTCGCGTCCCCGCGGGTCGAGAACGTTGGACGAGAAGATGATGCGCTTGCTGTCGGGTGTGAAGAAGGGGGCGAAGTTGGCGGCGCCGTTGTCGGTGAGCTGCTTCACGCCAGTGCCGTCGGCTTTGGCGACGTAGAGCTCCATCTTCGACGGACGCACGAAGCCTTCGCCGAGGAGCTTGCGGTAGTCGGACAGCTCGGCGTCGTTGGCGAAGCGGGAGGAGCGCCAGACGATCTCGGTGCAATCGGCGTTGTAGAAGGCGCCACCGTCGTAGCCGGGCGTGCTGGTGAGGCGCTTCACGTTCCCGCCGCTCTCGTCCATCTCGTAGAGATCGAGATCGCCGTCCCGCACCGAGGTGAAGAGGATCTTGCCGCCTTTGTGGCACCACGTCGCCTCGGCGTCGTAGCCGGGCGTGTTGGTGATGCGCTTCGCGTTCGTGCCATCGGCGTTGGCGAGATAGATGTCGAACGACGGATAGACGCCCCAGATGTAGCCGCGGGAGCGGTCGGGCGGCGGCGGGCAGCTGGCGTCCGCGGCCTCGGTCGAGGCGTAGACGATGCGCTCGCCGTTCGGGTAGGCGAAATAGCCGCACGTCGTGCGTCCCTTGCCGCTGGAGACGAGCTTGGTCTCGCCCGTCTCGAGGTTGACGACGTACTGCTGGTCGCAGCCGCCGCGCTCGGATGTCGATTGATAGATGAGCTTCTTGCCGTCGGGGCTGAAGTAGGCCTCGGCGTTCTCGCCGCCGAAGGTGAGCTGGCGGATGTCGGCGAGGTGCTTCTCCCCTTCGAACGTCTTGGCGAAGGGCTTGCCGGCCTTGATCTCCAGCGCGGCCGCGCCGTGAGCTCCGCTGCCCGGTGCGCTCATGGCGCTACGTGAGCCGAGGGTGGCGCGGAGGGTCACGCGCTGCGCGTTGCGCAGGACCACGATGTCGATGGTCTCGCCCGGCTTGTGGTCCTGCAACGCGTACGTCATGTCGTAGAGGTTCTCGATGCGCGTGCCGCCCATCTCCACGATCACGTCGCCGCCTTTGAGGCCGGCTTTATCGGCGGGGCTGCCGGCGCGGGCGTCGGCGATCTTGACTCCTCCGCTCTGCGCTTCCATGGATGAGTAATCCGGCACGCTGCCCAGGTACGCGCCGTAGCCGCGGGAGTCACCTTCCATCGGTGGGGCGTTCTTCGAGGCCGCGTACTTTGGCGTCGTGTCGGCTCGGGCGATGGCCGCGGCGGTGCGCGCGGTCATCTCCGCGACCTTCTCGGCGCCGGCGAAGTTGATCGCGTCGGCATCGTCCTCCGGCGTGTGATAGCGGTCGTGCGTGCCGGTGAAGAAGTGGATCACCGGAAGGTGGCGGCCGTAGAAGGACATCTGGTCGGAGGGGCCGTAGCCGTCGCCGCTGGCCGCGACCTTCAGAGCCAGCTCGCCGCCGATCTTCTCGAGGAGCGGCTTCCACTCCGGCGCGCTGTCACTGCCGAGGGCGATCAGCTGGTTCTCACGGAGCGCACCGACCATGTCCAGGTTGATCATCGCGGTCATGCGCTCGATGGGCACCGGCGGCTGGCCCACAAAGTACGACGACCCGCCCAGTCCCACTTCCTCGGCGGAGAAGAGCACGAACATGACCGTTCGGTGATTCGGCACATCCTTCAGCAGCGCCGTGGCGCGGTTCGCGGCCACGAGCACGGCGGCGGTGCCGGAGGCGTTGTCGTCGGCCCCGTTGTGGATGGCGTGGTCGTTCGGCTTGAGCGAGCCCTTGCCGCCGTAGCCGAGGTGATCGTAGTGCGCGCCGACCACCACCACTTCGTTCGCCAGCTTTCCGCGGCCGGGCAGCACACCGGCCATGTTGACGGCATCCGTGTAGCTGGCCTGCACGTCGACGGTACCGGAGAGGGTCTGGTCGAGCACGCGCGAGCGTGGTTTGAGATCGCGATCCACATCCTTCTGAAACTGCGCGAGGTCGACCCACTTCTGGGCGATGGAGCTCTTCACCTGGATGACCGGGAGGCCGGCCGGGCTTTCCGGACCGTCGTTGGCGAGGGCGGGGAGCTTGTCCTTCTCCTCGTCCTGCAGGGGGCCGGTGACGAAGACGACGGCCACGGCGCCACGTTCGCGGGCCTGCATGGCTTTGTAGCGCATGGCGGACCAGCGGCTGGGCTTCTTGCCATCGAAGGGCGATGCATCATCGCGCTCCTGCGGCTCGTAGCGGAGCATCAGCGCGACTTTGCCTTTTAGGTCGATGCCTTCGTAGTCGCGGTAGTGGAGGTCGGGTGCTTCGATGCCATAGCCGACGAAGACGATGGGGGCGTTGAAGGTGCCGGGCGAGGAGAAGCCGAGGGGCGTCCAGTCGTCTTTGGTGAGGCCGGCGATGGCGTTCTTCGCCCCGAGGGAGACCCCCATCTTCACGGGGAACGGCTGACGGTAGGACTTGCCAAACGCCGGCTGGAGCTTCGCAGCGCGGAGCTCCTTCTCGATGTAGTCGGCGGCTTTTTCAATGCCTTTGGTACCGAGACCGCGGCCTTCATAGGCGTCGGAGGCGAGGGTGCGGATGTGGCGTTCGATGGGGCGTTGCTGCGCCGTGATAGGGAGGGCGAGGCAGAGGACGGCGGTGAGGAGCGCGCGGTTCATGCGGCGAGGTTAGCGCATGTGCGGCGATTCAGGCGAAAAGCGCGCCGGACTACGCGAAGCGTTTGGAGTG
>JAXDJK010000553.1:0-3801 GCA_034665665.1 Acidobacteriota bacterium | reverse complement strand
GGTCGCCGGCAGTCCAAACCTGCCTGCCGAGAACCAGGTCCACGTACTCGCGCCTGTTTCACGCACCCGCACTTCAGCGAACTCGCTTACGATGGAAGAATTCACGCTTGCGTCGTAAGCAATCTCGCTAACAGCGGAAGAATAAATTCTTCCAAGTTAAGCCAACTCGCTTATCTTGAAGCATCAAGCGACTCAATATTCAGCGAAGTTGCTGTCAATTTAAGCGGGCCCGCTGAGAGTACAACCGCACAGAGACGCAATTTCAGCGACTTCTCTTAAGCTGCAAGCGTGAAGGTCTGCGTAATAAGCGAATTCGCTAAAACTGCAGCCAGTCATGCCCTATGCTTTAGCGACTTCGCTTAGAATTCACCATCATGAAGATGCGCGAGTTCGGTGTTCGTCTCACTCAGCTACGGGAACTGGTGCATCTCTCCATCACGCAGTTGGCGGGGATGGTTGGGGTGGACTACATGCAGGTGTCGCGATACGAGAAGGGGCAGAGTTTACCGTCACTGGAGACGGCGGTGCGGCTCGCGCAGGCGCTGCAGGTGTCGCTCGATCTGCTCGTGAACGGGGGCGAGGCGCCGGAACCGCTCGCGGCGCCGATCCGGAATCCACGCCTGCGCGAGCGCATGCGCCAGCTCGAGGCGATCCCGGCCGCGCGCCAGGAGCTGGCACTGCGCGTTCTCGATACCGTCATCGCGGGGCAGGAGCTCGAGGACCTCGGGAAGCGGCTTTTGCGCTGACGGGGGCAAAGGCTTGAACGCAGAACGCAGAGCGCAGAACGATGAATTGAGAAAGGGGAACCCAAACCCAAGGCCAAAGCGCGGCGCGTGGCGCAGCCTTTTTTCTCAATTCAACGTTCTGCGCTCTGCGTTCAAGCCTTTGACGTATCCCCCGGCCGCAGCACCAGCCCCGACGTCGCCAGCGCCGTCCCCAGCCCGCACAGCGCCGCCACGATTCCCCAGCGTTCCGCCACCGCCCCGGCGATCAGGTTGCCGAACGGGATGAAGGCGAAGAACGCGAACGTGTACATGCTCATCACCCGGCCGCGCATCTGGTCGGGGACGCGCTGCTGGATGAGCGTGTTGCAGAGGGCGATGCCGCTCACGCCGGCGAAGCCGCAGACGGCCAGCAGGACCATCGTGGCCGGCCTGCCGGCGAATGGCGACGTGCAAAGCGCCAGGCCGAAGCCGGCGATCGAGGCGGTGATGATCGGCGCCATCCGCTCGGGGCGTGGCGTGGCCACGGAGAGCCAGAGCGCACCGAGCAGCGCGCCAGTGCCGATCGCGGCCATCAGGTAGCCGTTGCCGGCCGCGTCGTTCGTGAAGAGCTTCCGCGCCAGGACCGGCATGAGCTGCATGTACGGGAAGCCGGCCAAGCTCGTGGCTGCCACGATACCGAGGAGAACCAGCACCACCCGATCGCCGCGGACGTACGCGAAACCCTCGCGCAGCCGCGACAGCATGTCGATCGCGCCGCCGGACCTCTGCTGGCGATCGCGCATGCGGCCGAGGACGTAGATCACCGGCAGGAACGACAGCGCGTTCGCGAAGAAACACCAGAACGGGCCCCAGGCCGAGAGCGTCGCCGCGGCGATCAGCGGACCGATGGCGCGGGAGAGATTGAACTGCAGCGAGTTCATGGCCACCGCGTTCGACAGCCGGGAGCGGTCGTCGATCAGGTCGGCGATCATGGCCTGATACGCGGGCGCGGAGAACGACTGCGCGATCCCGACCACCAGCGCTGCCGCCACGATCTGCCACACCGTGATCCGCTCCAGCCGGATGGAGATGGCCAGGAACAGCGCGGACGCGGCCTGCGCGCCCTGCGACACCGCCACCACGCGTTTGCGGTCGAGCTGGTCCGCCAGCACGCCGCCGGGCAGCATCAGCAGCACGGAGGGAATGGCGTTGGCGAAGCCGACGAAGCCGAGGAGGAAGGCGGAGTCCGTCAGCCGGTAGACCAGCCAGCCCTGCGCCACCACCTGCATCCAGGAGCCGACGTTGGAGACAAACTGGGTACCCCAGAGGCGACGGAAGTCGCGTTCCGCGAACGCTTCGAACACGGGGTGCTACGTATCGTCGCGATCGTTGGCGGCGTCGTCGCCGCGATGGCCCGCGCTCTTGCCGCTCTCGTCGCCGCCGCCGTCGTACACCGCCGGGCGCTCCTCCTCCTGCATGCCGATGTCGGCCGTGCCGCCGCCGGTGGTGCCGAACACCCCGCCCTGCCCTTCCGGGACGCCGTACTTGCTTGGCCCGCTGTGGGCGGCCTCGTCATAGCCGGCATTGGTTGGGTCGTCTTTTTCATGCGGGGGCGTGGTGCCCTCGGCGGTGTAGTCGATGCCGTCGTCGGTGGTGTCGTCAGTGCCGGTGCGGTTCGCCATAATGCACAGCTCAGTGCAAGCGCCGCTCCCGGTCGATCGTTCCCTTCCGCAGATCCTGGCGCTCGTGCGCGCCGAGCGGCGGGCCGTGATCGTGGCGCCGCCCGGCTCCGGCAAGACCACGCGCATCCCGCCGGCGCTGACGGAGCTGGGCCGGACCATCCTCCTCCAGCCGCGCCGCGTGGCCGCACGCACGCTGGCCCGACGGATCGCGGACGAGCGCCGCTGGACCCTCGGCGAAGAAGTGGGCTGGCAGATCCGTTTCGAGCGCCGCTTCACCGAGCGCACGAAGCTGCTGGTGGCCACCGAGGGCATCCTCACGGCGCGGTTGCAGTCCGACCCGCTGCTCAGTGATTTCCAGGTGGTGGTGCTGGACGAGTTCCACGAGCGCAGCATCCACGCCGACCTGGCCCTGGCCCTGGTGAAGCAGGCCGCCGACATCCGCGACGATCTGGCGGTGGTGGTGATGTCCGCCACGATGGACGCGCAGCCCGTGGCCGACTTCCTCGGCGCGCGCATCATCACCATCGACGCCCGCACGTTCCCGATCGATGTCCGCTATGCGCCGCGCCTCTCCATGGCCGAGGCCGTGCGGGAGAGGGTGCGCGATGCGAAGGGCCACATCCTCTGCTTCCTCCCCGGCGCGCGGGAGATCGAGCGCACGCGCGTCGAGTTAGGCCTGCCGAACGTGCTCCCGCTCCATGGCTCGCTCGACGTCGACGCGCAGGAGCGCGCCCTGGCGCCGTCGCGGGAGCGGAAGATCATCCTGGCCACCAACGTGGCCGAGACCTCGCTCACGGTGGAAGGCGTCACGGACGTGATCGACTCCGGCTGGCAGAAGGTGCTGCGCTACGACGCCGAGACCGCGGTCGATCACCTGGTGGCCGAGCAGATCTCGCTCGATTCCGCCGACCAGCGCGCCGGACGGGCCGGCCGCACGGCGCCGGGACGGGCTACGCGGCTGTGGGACGAGCGGATGATCCTGCGCCCGCAGCGCGAGCCGGACGTGCGCCGCGTCGACCTGGCCTCCACGGCGCTGGACATCATCGCCTGGGGCGGCGATCCGGAGACGTTCTCGTGGTTCGAGCGCCCGCCGGAGCAGCGGCTGGCCAGCGCGCTGGAGCTGCTCCGGCAGCTCGGTGCGATCGACGGACGCAAGCTCACGCCGATGGGCGAGCTGCTGCGCCGCGTGCCGCTGCATCCCCGTCTGGCGCGGGTGCTGGTGGAGGCGGGTGGGAGCGACGAAGCGATCCGCGTCTGCGCGCTGTTGTCCGAGGATCGGCGGGGGATCGGAGCAGGCGACGCGCTGGCGCTGTCGGACTCGCCGCAGCTCGATTACGCCGCGCGCGAGTTGAAACGTGTGGTTGGTTCCTCGGGTTCCTCGGGTTCCTCGGAGTTCCTCGGCGTGGACCGGCCCC
>JAXDJK010000552.1:0-4134 GCA_034665665.1 Acidobacteriota bacterium | reverse complement strand
GCTCTGTGCTTTAGCGCAGAGCGAAGACCTGACCCCAAAGCCGTAAGGCGCGATTCGCGCCGAAGCGTATGAGTCCGCGAGGCTTACGGCACCGCCGGAGGCGGCACGCGACGCTTGGTGGCCTGTTCGAAGCTGTAGGCGAGGCGGAGGAGGGTGGGCTCGCTGCAGGCGGTGCCGGTGAAGCTGATGCCGAAGGGCGACGGCTTGGCGCCGAAGGATTCGGGGAAGGGGGTGGTGGTGGGGGCGTTGGGCAGGGTGGCGAAGGGGACGATCACGGTCGGATAGCCGGGACGGGCGGCGATGGATGCGCCGATCGGGCCGGGGAAGAGGATGGCGTCCAGGTTGTGGGTCTTCATCGCCTCGTCGATGCCGTGCGTGGCGGTCAGGCGGATGTCGTTGGCGCGGTCGGCTTCGTAGCGGGCGCGGAAGAGCTCGAGGTCCATGGCGTCGGAGATATCGAGCAGCGACTGGCCGTACTTGATCGCGCCGAGTTTCTGGTGCGCGGTGTTCCACTCGCGCAACTCCGTGAGCGTCTTCACCGGGGCCGCAGCGCCGAGCGAGGCCAGCCACTTGTTGAAATCGCGCTCCATACCGTACGCGAGGTTGATCGAGCATTGCCGCTCTTTCACCTCGTCCATGTCGGTGCAGACACCCCAGGCGATGTAGTTGTTCTTCGCATCCGGGTCGACCACGCTGGGGATGTTCGCGGGATCGACGATGACGGCGCCCTGCGCCTTCAGCGCGGCAATGGCCTCGTCCATCACCTTCACCTGCTCCGGGCTCAGCCCGCCGCGGGGCTTGTCGGAGCCGGGGATCGGCGCCTTGTCGTAGTAGAACGCGCGGGGGATGCCGATGCGCGCGCCCTTGAGGCCGTCGCGCTTCAGGAACTGCGTGTAGTCGTGGTTGGACGGCGGCGCGCAGCGCGTCGTGGCGGGGTCGTTCGTGTCGTCATTGCCTTCCAGGACGCCGAGGAGAATCGCCGCGTCGGTGACAGACTTCGCCATCGGCCCGGGCGTGTCCTGGTCGGCCGTGATGGGGATGACGCCGTAGCGGGAGATGCGGCCGACGGTCGGCTTCACCGCCGCCAGCATGTTCGCGTTCGCGGGGCTGAGAATGGAGCCGGACGTCTCGGTGCCGACGTTCGCGGCCCAGAAGTTCGCGGCTGTTCCGGCGCCGGAGCTCGAGCCGCCGGTGTTGAGCGCGGGCCGGCCGTCGGCGGTGGCCTCGCGCGGATCGCGGCGCGGATCGTACGGATTGAAGCCGTAGCCGTTCAGGGCGTTGTAGTTGTTCGGCATCGACGGATTGCCGGCGATCCAGTTCGCCAGCTCCGTCAGTTGCGTCTTGGCGATGATGATCGCGCCCGCGTCGCGGAGGTTCTTCGTCAGCGTCGCTTCGTACGGCGGCACCAGCCCTCCGAAGGCGAGTGCGCCGCCGGTGGTGGGCATGTTGGTGGTGTGGATGTTGTCTTTCAGCGCGACCGGAATGCCATGCAACGGTCCGCGCAGCTTGCCGGCGGCGCGCTCGCGGTCGAGCATGTCCGCTTCCTCGAGCGCCTTCGGATTCACGGTCATCACCGCGTGCAGCTTCGCGTCGTAGGTGGCGATACGCACCAGGTACTGCGTGACGAGCTCGCGGGAGGTGACGCGCCCCTCTTTCAGCGCCGCCTGCATCTCGGGGATGCTGGCCTCGACCACCGTGAAGGGCGTGACCGGTTTCGCTGGCTTGGCGGCCTGAGCGACGGCGGCGAAGGTGAAGAGCGCGGCGAGCAGCAGGCGTTTCATATGCGCGGATTGTAGATCGGCGGGAGTGCCCACTCTACAGCTGGTAGCAAACTGGCCTCGCCTTCGCCCAACCGGTAGAATCGACCCGCCCCGCGGTATGGGATGCGTGATGCGCGGATGCGGGGCGCACGCAACCATGACAACTACATACGATTCCTCTGCGATCGAGGTCCTGACGGGCCTCGAGCCGGTGCGCAAGCGTCCCGGCATGTACACCACCACCGAGCGCCCGAACCATCTGGCGCAGGAGGTGATCGACAACGCGGCCGACGAGGCCATCGCCGGCCATGCCGACGAGATCACCGTGACGTTGCACGAGGACAACTCCCTCTCCGTGCAGGACAACGGCCGCGGCATGCCGGTCGACAAGCACGCCAAGGAAGGGGTCACCGGCGTCGAGGTGATCCTGACACGGCTCCACGCCGGGGCGAAGTTCTCGGACAAGAGCTACCGCTACTCCGGCGGCCTGCACGGCGTCGGTGTGTCGGTCGTGAATGCGCTGTCGAAGAAGCTGCAGGTGTGGGTGCGGCGCGACGGCAACGAGTACATGATGGAGTTCGGCGACGGCAAGAAGAAGTCGGAGCTGAAGATCGTCGGTCAGGTCGGGAAGCGGAACACCGGCACGACGGTGCGCTTCTGGGCGGACGATTCCTTTTTCGATTCGCCGAAGTTCAGCACTCCTCGGCTGAAGCACGTGATGCGGGCGAAGGCGGTGTTGCTGCCCAAGCTGCGCATCCGCTTCATCAACGAGCAGGACCAGACCGAGAACGAGGAGTGGTACTTCGAGGACGGTCTCAAGGACTACTTACTGTCCGAGCTGGCCGGGGCCACGCTGGTCCCGGAGTATCCGTTCCTGGGGCACTTCAAAGGTCACGATCACGAGGTGGACTGGGCCGTGGTCTGGCTCCCGGAAGACGGCGACATCGTCGGCGAGAGCTACGTCAATCTCATTCCGACGGCGCAGGGCGGGACGCATGTGAACGGCTTCCGCACGGGGCTCACCGAGGCCATCCGCGAGTTCTGCGATTTCCGCAATCTCCTGCCGCGCAATGTGAAGCTGGCGCCCGAAGACGTGTGGGCGCGTTGCAGCTACATACTCTCGGTGCGCATGGCCAACCCGCAGTTCACGGGGCAGACCAAGGACCGGCTGTCGTCCCGCGAAGCATCGGCGTTCGTGTCGGGAGTGACGCAGGACGCGTTCTCGATCTGGCTGAACAACAACGTGGCGGCGGCTGAATCGATCGCCCGCGTGGCCATCGACCAGGCCATGGTGCGCCTCAAGCAGGGGAAGAAGGTCGAGCGGAAGAAGCTGACCTCCGGCCCGGCGCTGCCGGGCAAGCTGGCCGACTGCTCGGCGCAGGATCTCAGCCGTACGGAGCTGTTCCTCGTCGAGGGCGATTCGGCCGGCGGCTCGGCCAAGCAGGCCCGCGACCGCGAGTTCCAGGCCATCATGCCGCTCCGCGGGAAGATCCTGAACACGTGGGAAGTCGATTCGAATGAGGTGCTTTCGTCGCAGGAGGTCCACGACATCGCCGTGGCCCTCGGCGTGGACCCGGGCTCGCCGAAGATGGATGGGCTGCGCTACGGCAAGGTCTGCATCCTGGCCGATGCCGATTCCGACGGCGCGCACATCGCCACGCTGCTCTGCGCGTTGTTCGTGAAGCATTTCCGCCCGCTGGTGCGGGAGGGGCACGTGTTCGTGGCCAAGCCTCCGCTCTACCGGATCGACGTGGGGAAGAACGACTACTACGCGCTCGACGACGGCGAGCGCGAAGGCCGCCTGGCGCAGATCGCCGCCGAGGGCATCCGCGGCAAGGTCAACATCCAGCGTTTCAAGGGGTTGGGCGAGATGAACCCCTCGCAGCTCCGCGAAACGACTATGGATCCGAACACGCGCCGCCTCGTGCGCCTCACGCTGGAAGAGGTGGACGACCCCGCGATGGCCACCATCGACATGCTGCTGTCGAAGAACCGCGCCGGCGATCGCAAGATCTGGCTCACCGAAGAAGGTAACCGGGCCGACATCCTCGAGTAGCCTCTTCCGGACCTCGTCGCTGTAACCTTCTGAGCTGCCGCACTTTCCAGGTGCTGGGGTCAGGTCTTCGGCCTTCGGCAAACCGAAAAGCGAAGACCTGACCCCCAAGCCGCGGGAACCGAAAGGGCAGCGATCTGCGCGGCTACCCGCCACTTTCGGAAGCAAAAGCAATGAGCGAAGACCTGACCCCAAAGGGTGGGGTCAGGTCTTCGCTGTTCGCGAAAACGAAGGCCGAAGACCTGACCCCGGGGGGGCGGTGTAGTGCGCGCCTCCGGCGCGCGCTACGTGCACCAGGGATGCAGCTGGATGCGCCGAGCG
>JAXDJK010000551.1:0-6049 GCA_034665665.1 Acidobacteriota bacterium | reverse complement strand
TCGCGGCCATCGTCATCGCGGTCGCGGCGCTGCTGCTTCGCCGCGCGTCATCGGGATCGCGTGGCTGGGTCGTGTTCTGGCTGACCGTCGTCCTGCTCCATCTGGCAGGCCCGGCCGGTGCCGTTCTGACTCAGGCCGTTCTGACGGCTACTCCCCTTCTCCTGTTGTTCGTCGCGATTGCGACCGGCGTCGCGTGCAGCGACGCGCCGTTCCTCGGCGTTCGCCACAGCACCGCCACGTGCGCGGAAGTCGCCTCCTCCGTACGCGATCGTGCGCCGCCGTCGCGCTGATCCCGCGACGCTTGTACGAACGGCCGCCATTCGCGGCCCACGCTGAGGAGTCCATGATGCGCACACTCGGAACCATTCTTCTGATCATCCTGCTCGTCCCTTCCATCGCCAGCGCGCAACAGACAGCGCCGGTGGTCGAAGAAAGCACCACCGGGGCAACACCGGAACAGCCGCTCGCTTCATTCTTCTCGGAGACCACCGTCACCGCGACCGGGTCGGAGCGGAACGTCTTCGACATCGCCACGCCCGTCACCGTCATCCGCGAAGAGAAGATCGCGCAGAAGAGCGTCGAGAACGCCGCCGACCTCCTGCGCGAACAGCCGGGTGTCGACGTCAACGGAGTCGGGCCGACTCAGGCGCGTCCGGTGATCCGCGGCCAGCGCGGACTGCGCGTTCTCTTTCTCGAGGATGGGCTTCGTCTGAACAATCCGCGGAGACAGGCGGACTTCGGCGAGATCGGAGGCCTGGTCGACCTGCACAACGTCTCCACGATCGAGGTCGTTCGCGGCCCGGCGTCGGTCCTCTACGGGAGCGATGCCATCGGCGGCGTCATGAACGCGATCAGCAAGGAACCGTCCTTCCCGACTGACTCGAATCTGGCCGGCTATATCGAAGGCCGCCATTCCACTGCCGGCGATCTCTCCGGCCTCAGCGCCGGACTCAACGCGCGCCTCGGCCGGCTCACGTTGCAAATCGGCGGCACGAAACGCAGCGCCAATGACTACAGCATTCCGGCCGGCAACTTCGGGGACATTACGATCGCCGAAGGGGCGCGCACTCTCGATACCGGCGTAGACGACACGAGCGCGTGGGGGAGTCTCTCCTTCACGCCCGCCGCCGGCCACAACTTCCGTCTGCGCCTGAACCGCTATCGCGCGGGAGAGACAGGCTTCGGCTATGTTCCGGCCGACCAGTACGGCGCGACGGAGGCGACGAAGATCCGCATCCTTTACCCCGAGCAGTCGTTCGACCGCGCCACGTTCTCCTACACCGCCTCATCGCTGCAGAGAGCGTGGGCTGATTCGACGAGCGTGCAGATCTACCATCAGAGCAACGCGCGCGAGCTGGTCAACGACATCGAGATCGACATCGGTCCCGTAGCACCCGGCTTCCCGCACTCCGCCGTCCAGGCAAACACGCTCAATCTCAGCGATCTCAATACCTGGGGCTTCCGTGCCGACGCCGTGAAGGTCCTGGCCGCCGGGCGGCACATCGCCACCTACGGCCTCGAGGGGACGCGCGACGCAAGCTTCAACACCGACTTCTCCACCACGATCACGACCATTCGCACGCCGCACGGCAATAGCGTCACCGAAACGACCGACGACGTGGCGAACGCGCCGAATGCCACGAATACCGCCTGGGGCATCTTCGCGCAGGACGAGATCTCGATCGGGCGCAAGCTCCTCGTCACCGCGGGCGCGCGATTCAACAGCGTCGAGACGGTCGCGAAGGCGACCCCCGCCTGGGACGTGACCGGACTCGGCTTCTCCGACCGCAGGTTCGTCGGTGCACTGTCGGCCAAGTATCAGCTCAATTCCACGATCAACCTTCTGGCGTCGTATGGCCGCGGGTTCCGCGCGCCGAACATCATCGAGCGGTTGTTCAACGGCGCGACGCCGGAAGGTTCGGGGTACCAGCTTTTGAACCCGGCCCTCGATTCCGAGACCAGCGACAACTTCGATCTCGGCATCAAGTACTCCCGCGCGAGTGCCTTCATGGAAGCGGTCGCGTTCCGCAATGACATCAAAGGCGGGGTCATCCAGGCCTTCCTCTCGCCGGCCGAGATCGCGGGGCTCGACGCAACGACACGAGCCGCCATCGCGGCCAGTCACGCGCAGTTCGTGGTCCAGCAGCGGAACGCCGCTCATCTTCGGTACGAGGGCGTGGAGCTGGCCCTCGGCTGGCGCTCCAGCCGCGGCATCGTGCTGGGTGGCAACTACACCTGGATCAACGGCGAGCGCATCGACGCCGCGAATCCGCCGACCGGCGACAGCTACTCGCGCAAGACGTTTGCGTATGCGCGGTATGAGCCGAGCGGCTCGCGTTTCTGGGCCGAGTACCACGTCCGCCACAACGGCGAGGAGAACGCGAACATCGCCCCGAACGAGCCCGTGCCGCCGGTCGGTCTCACCTTGCCGGCATTCACCGTCCACGGGATCGGCGCCGGTGCGAGGCTCTTCGAATTCAACGGTCTGTCCAGCGAGCTGACGCTCTGGATCGAGAACGCGACGAACGAGCTGTACGCCGAGTTCTCGAATGCGACGTTCTTCCGGCCGGAGCCGGGCCGCACGATGAAAGTGAGTTATCGCGTCACGTTCTAAGAGGCCGTATGCCGCAGCCCGACGTCGTTCTCATCCATCCGCCAAGCGTCTTCGATTTCCGCGAACGGGCCATCTTTTACGGACCGATCAGCGACGTGATCCCCTCGTCGCCGCTCTTCGAGATGTACCCGGTCGGATTTCTGACGCTGGCGGCCTGGCTGCGGCGGCACGGCTACCGCGTGCGGATCGTCAACCTGGCCTTGCTCATGATGCGCAGCCGCCGCTTCGATCCGGAACGGTTCCTCCGGCGGCTGCGCCCGAAGCTTTTCGGCATCGACCTGCACTGGCTGCCGCACGCGCACGGCGGACCGGCTGTCGCGGCGCTGCTCGAGCGTATCCATCCCGGGATCCCGGTGGTCTTCGGCGGCATCTCCGCGACGTACTTTCATCGGGAGCTGATCGCGGATCCGGCCGTCGATTTCGTGCTGCGCGGTGCGGTCACGGAGCCGTCCCTGTTGGCGCTCGTCCGTGAGCTCGAAGGCGCGAAGCAATTCGAGTCGGTGCCTGGACTGACCTGGAAGGATTCGTCGGGTGTCCGTGTCAACGATGATCCGCCCCCGCCGCCGTCCCTCGACGAATACGGCTTCGACCTCGGCATGATGGTCTCCTCGGTGATCCGCCATCTCGATTTCTGGACGAACGTTCCGTTTCACACGTGGTGGCGTCATCCGATCACCGCCGTGTTCACGGTGCGCGGTTGTGCGCGCGGATGCGTGACGTGCGGAGCGTCGCATTCGGCCTTTCGCCGTTTCATGCCCGCGCATTTCCCGATGCTCCGCAGTCCGGAGCGCATCGCGGAACAGGTTCGCGAGCTCGCACAGGTGACCCGCGCTCCGATCTTCTTCGTTGGCGACCTCCGCGACGGCGGAGAGCGTTACGTGCGCGAGGTGCTGGCCGCGCTGGCGCGCTCGCCGATCACGAATCGCATCGTCTTCGAATTCTTCGATCCGCCGGACGCGCCGCTCATCGCCGCGATCGACGCATCGGTGCGCCACTGGGGCGCCGAGCTCTCTCCCGAGAGTCACGATGAAGCCGTCCGAGAACGGCTGGGCAAAGCGCGATTCACGAACGCGCGGATGGAAGTGTCCATCGAAGCGCTGATGGCGTCGCGCTGCGAGGCGCTCGATCTCTTCTTCATGATCAGCCTGCCCGGGCAGACCTATGGCGGCGTGCTCGCGACCGTCGATTTCGTCGAGCGGCTCTTCACGCGATTCGATCGTCGCCTCTCGGCATTCCTCACACCGATGGGTCCGTTCATCGATCCGGGCAGCGACGGTTTCGAAAACGCGGAGAAGCACGGTTACAAGCTCCGCGCCCGCACGCTGGCCGAGCACCGTGCCCTGCTCGAGCAGAACGACTGGGAGTCGATCCTCAACTACGAAACGGAGTGGATGACGCGCAGAGAGATCGTCGACGCGACGTACGACGCCGCGGAACGGCTCAACGAGCTGAAGGCGCGGCATGGCCGCATCAGCGAAGCGCAGGCCGCGGGCGTGCGCAGACGTCTGGCAGAAGCGCGCACGATCCGGCAGCGGCTCACCGAAGCGGGCGAGCTCGATCCGGCCGAGGTCCGCGCGTACTCGGAGGGGTCGATCAACGACAAGGCCGAGCTTTTTGCGCCCGGCGCGTTTCTGCGCAACTTCCGGATCAGCGGCATCGTGCGCCTCGTCATTCGGGAGTGCGTCACGTGGCTGCGTAGCGACAATCACACGGCCGCGGTTCCGAAAGATTTACGTTGCCAGTCATGAACGTCAGGATCACGGCGATCGCCGCAGCGGTTCTGATATTGCTGCTCCCCCTTTCGCTTTGCTGCATGCCGGTCCCGCAACACGCATGCTGCAAAGCCCGCTGCGCGATGGCGCCGGACGCGGCACCGCTGGTTGCGGTTCGGTTGGCCGCCATCGTCCCGCCGTCGTCGATGCCCGCAGCAATCGATCTCGACGTCTTCCGTCCCTCCGATTTCGTCGGCGCCGCGGCCTTCTATCCGCGCTTCAATCCGATGGCCACGATCCAGTTGCGCATTTGATTTCTCGAAAGCGTGCCTGTCGTTCGATCCCATCTGCGTTTCATGGAGGATTTATGCGCCGTCTTTCGATTCTGGCCCTGGTTCTGTTTACCCTTTCCTTCGTCGCCACGCCGCTGCTCGCGGAGGAAACCCATTCCTGCGTCAAGGCCGAGAAGAGTTGCTGCAAGAAGGACGCGGCGTGCTGCAAGGACGCCTCAGCCGCATGCTGCAAGGAAGCGAAGGCCTGCTGCAGCGACGCCACATGCTGCAAGACCGCGGCGGACGGCACGCACACCTGCTCGATGAAGCGCGCTGACGGTACCGCCTGCGCGACCGCATCGTGCTGCAAGAGCAAGAGCTGCCAGTCCACCGATCAATAGCCGATTGCCGCCAGTGTCACCGTCGCCGCGCCGAAGACGATCTCCCTCCAGCCGATCGTCTTCGCGCGCGGCGGCTCGTGTGTGAGTCCCCACATCGCGCGCAGCAGAAGCACCCCCATCGCCGTAACCGCAAATGGCGGCGCGTACGACGCGATGACCCCGAGCGCGACGACATGCAGCGCCACCGCCGGCCACGACCGCATGCGGCGCAGCATGGCACGCACATAGAGAATGGACGGCAGCGAGCGGGCCGCGACGATTCCGGCCACACCGAATGCCGGAACGACATGCATGCCGCCGGCAATCGCCACCGCCGCCGCGATGCTGGACATGGCTGCAGCGCCGCTCAGCTCCGGCAGCAGCTCGCGTCCGCGGCTCCAGGCGTCGTACAGCACCTGCGTCAGCGCCAGCGGCACGACCACACCGAGCGGGATCAGCACGCGCGCACCGCTCATCATCACCGCGGCCGTCAGCGAGGCCGCTCCGCCGAACAGGTACGCCCCGGCGAGCGCGCGGCAGTACGGCGTACGCGGATAACTCCGCCCGCGCATCGCGTCCTGCAGCGCCAGTTTCAGCGGATGGCGCGCGAGGAATCCGAACAGTGCCGCCGTGCCGATGAGAGCACCGCTCCACGACGGCGCGACGAGCAGACCGAGGAGCATCGGCTCGAAGAGAAAGCCCCAGCCGCCATGCTCGGCCGGTAACGCGAGCGGCCGCAGCGAGACGGTGCGCGAAGGCAGCGGAACGGTGGTCACGAACCAGACTTTAAAACGGGCGGATACGCATGGCCATGACATCGATCATGAAAATGCCAGAATGAGCACGCATGTCCATCGAAGCCCCGATCCCGTTCGACGCCATTCCCCTCCTGGCCGCGCTGCGGCGTGAGGATCGCCAGGCGGTCGCGCCGCTCTGTCGCGTGCGCGGTTACGAAAAGGGAGAGATGATCTTCCGCGAGGGCGATCCGGCCGACCGCATCCACTTCGTGCACATCGGCCGGGTGAAGATCGTCAAGGCCGCCGGAGGGCGCGACATCATCCTGGAGATCCT
>JAXDJK010000550.1:0-10052 GCA_034665665.1 Acidobacteriota bacterium | reverse complement strand
GGTCTGATCCATCGACGAGGCGCGGAGGTCGCCGCGGAGCGGCAGAAGAGTGTAGCCTCGGGCGCTAGCCCGGGGAACGTGCGGCTTTCCAAAACAACAGCCGCGGAGCGGCGGAAGAGCGAGCCGGAGCCCATTCGCGGTGCCACTTTTTCGCCGCTCCGCGGCTGATGATCAGGGGGGCGTCCATATGTTCCACGGGCTGACGCCCGAGGCTACATTCTCGTGCCGCTCCGCGGCGAGGGCAGCGCGACTCTGCACGGTGACGGTTTGGCGCGCGTACGCCGGGCGCTGAGTGCTCACGTGCGGCCCGAGGCCGCGGGGTCAGGTCTTCGGTTGTTGCTTCAGATAAAAAGCGAAAACCGAAGGCCTGACCCACACGCCTCACACGTGTATTTTGGCTCTACGTCCCCTCGGGGCCGTAACCCACGACGATACGCGAGTGAACGGGTCACTCCATACTGTCTACCGTACGGGCCCCCGTCAGGGGCCGACGCCAGCGCCTTCAGCGCGGCCAGAGACCCCCACACCTCGCTTCTAGCCGGACCGCATTCCGTCGACGCCCGCCACCGCCACGTAGCCATCCGGACGTACCAGATACGCGGCATTGCGTTCCAGTCCGGCGCGCTTCGCCTCCGCGTTCCATGGGAACACGTACAGCGGGACCGCCGTGTCCGGCTTGGCCTCACCGTAGACGTGCACCTGCCATTCCGCCGACGTCAGCGCATCGAAATTCGAGCCCGTCCACGGCAGGCGATCGCCGCCGCGGACGTTCCCGGCCTTGCCGTCGCTCATCGGACTCTCGGGATAGCGGATCCCGATCTGCGAGAGCGTATGGAACAGCAGCCGCCGTACGCGCCGGAAGCGGAAAAACAGCGGCAGCACGCGCGGCGCCACGTGCAACCGCACGAACCGTACGAAAGGCCGCGAGCTCGTCACCGCTGTGAAGGCCTGGTCCGTCGTCCTGACCAGCCGTTGCGCGAACCCGATCCGTTCCACCTCGTACGTATCGAGCAACTGGGCGTCCGCCCGACCTCGCAACACGTCGGCCAGCTTCCACGCCAGATTGACGGCATCGCCGATGCCCGTGTTCATGCCCTGACCGCCGACCGGACTGTGGATGTGGGCCGCGTCGCCGAGCAGAAACGTACGCCCGCGGCGGAACGCGCTGGCCACTCGGTGATGCACGTGGTACGTCGAGAACCAGTGCACGTGCTTCACGTCGATGCCCAGCCACTCGATGACCTTCGTCCCGACGTCGCTCCATGCCAGCTCCCGCCCGGCAGCGAGTGACGAATCGCGCACCGTTCCGATCAGCCGGGCATGCCCGTCCTCTTTCAGGGGAAACACCGCCAGAAAGTCCTCCGCATCGAGCCCGACGTGCACCTCGCCATTCATAACCGCGCCCCCGGCCTCGACGTCCGCGACATAGAAGGTGTGCTCGTAGGTCCCACCTTCAAAGCCGATCTGCAACGTCTCCCGTACCGTCGAATGCGCGCCATCGCACCCGGCCAGGTAGGTGGCCACGCACGACTTCTCCACGCCATCCGCGCGCTTCAGGTGGGCGATCACGCGACCGCCGCGCTCCTCGAATCCGAGCAGCTCCGTGTTGCGCTCGACCGTGACGCCGGCCTGCTGCAGCCGCTCGATCAGCAGCCGCTCGTGCTCGTCCTGGGGATAGATCAGCGCGAATGCGAACGGACTGAGCCCCTCACCGAAGTCGCCGAAGGGCAGGTGCGCACGGCGTTTGCCGCCAACCCACAAATTGGCTGCGAACACTTTCCGCCCCCGCTCCACCACCGCATCCGCGAGGCCCATCTGCGCGTACAGCTCCAGCGTCCGTGCCTGCACCGCCAGCGCCCGCGAGGTCGTCCCCGGTTCCGCGGTCTTGTCGATGATCCGTACGCGTAGCCCGAACCGCCTCAGCCACAGGGCGAGCACCAGCCCGGTCGGTCCGGCACCGGCGATCAGCACGTCCACGGAATCGGTCTGCTTCATCGCGCGCAATTATGCGGGTCGCGCGCACGCGGAGATGCGCTGAGTGAGCGCGCGAAGCCGGGCGTTTGTCGGAAACGGCGAGGAGAACGATCATGATCGCGAGACGGGCCGCGCTGGCGAGGTAGCGGCTGAGCGCGAGGCCGCCGCTGCTTAGCGGCTTATCGAAAAAGTCTCCCAGGGCTGCGCCACGCGGCCGTGTCACGATGAACGCGCTCCAGAAAAGCGTTCGTTCTCGAAATGGGAGTCCAGAAGTAGAGCGCGGCGATGAATGCCAGCACCGCGCCGAAGATCATCGCTGCACCGCTGTAGTCGAGGCGCGGTGTGTCGGCACTTGAGCCCGGGGGTGCAGACCTTCGGTCTTTGCTGCAGATAAGAAGCGAAGACGGAAGACCTGACCCCAGACCGCGAGGCCTCGGACCGTTTGCCGACGCGACTGTCGCGCCTTAGCCGCGGAGCGGCGAGATCTCTGTAGCCCAAGCGCGTCAGCCTTGGGTACCGAACGGCCCCCCATGTTCTCCAGCCGCGGAGCGGCGGCATTCAGTCGAGACCGCGGGGTCAGGTCTTCGGTTGTTGCTGCAGATAAAAAGCGAAAACCAAAGGTGTGACCCCAGACCGCGCGAAGACCTGCACCTCACTCTGAGGCCGCTGGTCTGATCCATCGACGAGGCGCGGAGGTCGCCGCGGAGCGGCAGAAGTGTGTAGCCTCGGGCGCTAGCCCGGGGAACGTGCGGCTTCCCAAAACAACAGCCGCGGAGCGGCGGAAGAGCGAGCCGGTGCCCATTCGCGGTGCCACTCTTCCGCCGCTCCGCGGCTGACGATCAGGGCGGCGTCCTTGTTCCACGGGCTGACGCCCGAGGCTACCTTATCGTTCCGCTCCGCGGCGAAGGCAGCGCGAGTCTGCACGGTGACGGTTTGGCGCGCGTACGCCGGGCGATGAGTGCTCACGTGCGGCCAGAGGCCGCGGGGTCAGGTCTTCGGTTGTTGCTTCAGATAAAAAGCGAAAATCGAAGGCCTGACCCCACGCCTCACACGTACACGTCGCGCAGCAGGGCGGCGGCGGAGGGGTCGAGGCGCTCGTCGCGGCGGATCTCGTCGAAACGGCGGATGAGATCGTCCGCGCGGAGGTAGCGGCGCTCCGTGCCGCCGTAGTCGGCGTGGACGCTGCCCTCATTCATCATCACGATGCGGTCGCCGAGGGTGGCGGCCTGCTTCATGGAGTGCGTCACCATCATCGTGGTCAGGCGGTGCTCCGCCACGATTTGTTCGGTGAGCCGCACGATCTGGTCGGCGCTCTTCGGATCGAGGGCCGCCGTGTGCTCGTCGAGGAGCAGGAGGTCGGGGCGGCGCCACGTGGCCATCAGCAGCGTGAGCGCCTGCCGCTGGCCGCCGGAGAGCGTTCCGATCGGATTGTGCATGCGCGTTTCGAGCTGCATGTTCAGCGTGGCCACGCGGTCGCGCATCTCCTTCTGCACGCGCGCGGGCAGGAGGCGGCCCAGCCCGCGCGAGAGCCCGCGCCGCGCCGCCAGGGCCAGATTCTCCGACACCGTCATCGTGGGTGCCGTGCCGCTGAACGGATTCTGAAATACACGTCCGATCATCGCCGCGCGCCGGTGCTCGGGCCAGCGCGTGACGTCCTTGCCGGCGATCCGGATGGCCCCGCGATCGACGAGAAAACTGCCGGCCACCGCGTTCAGCAGCGTCGACTTCCCGGAGCCGTTCGTGCCGATCACGATCACGAACGATCCCTCCTCGATCTGGAGCGACACGCCGCGCAAAGCCCGCACCTCGTTCGGCGTGCCCGCGAAGAACGTCTTCTGCAGATCACGAAGCTGCAGCATGCCGTCCCCTGACCTTCTCCAGGACCGTCGGCAGCACGAGCGCGCCGAAGACGAAGGTCGCCGTCACCAGTTTCAAGTCATTCGGATTCAATCCCCAGCGCAGCGCCAGCGCGATGATCAGGCGAAAGAGCACGGATCCGAGGATCGTTCCGGTGAGCGCCGCGCCGACGCTGTCCGTGCCGATCAACGCGCGGCCGATGATCACGCTGGCCAGCCCCCACACGATCATGCCGATGCCCATCTGCACGTCCGCGAATCCCTGGTACTGCGCCAGCAGTGCGCCGGCAAACGCCACCAGGCCGTTCGAGATGCAGAGGCCGAGCACGATCATGTTCTCCACGCTCACGCCCAGCGCGCGAATCATCTGCGCGTTGTCGCCCGAGGCGCGCATGGCGCTGCCCAGGCTCGTGTTGAAGAACAGCCAGCCGGCGAGGGCGATCAGCAGCACGATCGCGGACACGAGCACGAGCGAGCCGACATCGCGCGCGCTCACCGGCCAGCCGAGCAGCGTCGCCGAATCGTGGCCGGTCATCCAGCGGCCGAGACTCTGCGCGTACGTCGTGACCGTCGTCACCGAGAGCAGCGGCACGTTGCTCGATCCCATCACGTGCAGGTTGATCGAATAGAGCGCCGTCATCACCAGGATGCCGGACAGCAGCTGATTGATCTTGAAGCGCGTGTGCAGCACGCCGGTGCAGAGCCCGGCCACGCATCCGGCCGCGAATGCCGCCAGGCTCGCGGTCACGGGATGGACGCCGCGCGTCAGCATCGACGCTGCCACCGCCGCGCCGAAGGTGATCGAGCCGTCCGCGGTGATGTCGGCGAACTTGAAGACGCGGTAGCTGATGTACACGCCGAGGGCCAGGAGGGAGAGGATCAAGCCGATCGTCCAGGCGGAGAGCAGCAGCGTCAAGAAGAGCCTCCGCCAATCGGAAAAATCCAGCACAGCCCGCGTTGAAACTCGCTCTCGCCGGCACCTTCCACCGGCCGCGCATCGCGCAGGAGGTGCACCACCGACAGCACGCTCCGCGGCTGCAGCCACGCCGACACGACATCCCCCACCGGCAGCTTTCCGCGGGGCAGCGAGCGGAACGCCGTCACCACCGCGTGGAAGTGTCCGGCGTGCTCCTCATCGACGGGCCGCAGGAACGGCGCGAGCGATGCCGAAGGCGATGCGGATGCCACGCCGACCACCAGACTACTGAAGCGCGCGAACTCCTTCTCCGGTGTGAACGACAACCATTTGCGCACCGCGGGGAACTCGAAATCGACCGGCTCGTCCCGCCGCGGCGGGCGGCGCAACCGGGCGCAGACCAGACCGTCGATGTCCGCGGCCATGACGATGCCGACAGTCGGAGCGTCGGCCAGCGAAACGGCCGCGCGGACGATCTCACTCAGCGGCGCACCGGCATCCGGCGTATTCGCTTCGAAGCGCAACTGGTAGGCCGGCGCTCCGCGAAAGGTGATCGCATACAGCGCCTGCACCGTCGGCACGAGGCCGACCGCGCTGAGCATGTAATCGGGAGTGGCCGTGCCGTCCGTCGGCATGAAGGCAGCGCCTCCGGCGGCACCCGCAAACTCACCAAAGAGCCCCTGGCAATCATCGGCATTTGCACCGAGCGCTCCTACTCCGAGCGCGAACACGTCGCGATAGATGGAGATTGGCGTCGCGGCGGACTGCAGGTCCGGATTGCCGATCACTGCCAGCTCCGACTTGCGCCGGTCCAGGATGCGGCTCTCATACGTGGCCCGTTCCGACGGGAGCGGCAGCGGCATGGAGAGCGTCTTTCGCCGCGACGCGTCCGTGCCCGCGCCCGTGCCGGCGAGGAGCAGCTCCACGAACCCCATCAGCCGGAGCGTGTTGCGCGCCCGCTCCGAGTCCGCGGAGATCTGCAGCGATCCCTGGAGCGCGGCCGCATCGCGATAGTGCTTCATCAGCACGGCCGCGGCGGCCGAGCTGAGATACGTCACGCCGGAGAAATCGAGCCGCACGTGGCGTGCTCCTTCCCGTCCGACCTCGGCCAGCGTCTCGTCCAGCGACTGCGACCAGTGATTGTCCAGACGGCCGAAGAGGCGGAGGTGCACGACGTTGCCGGAACGCTCCTTAGCGATCTCCATGCGCGCCTCCGATCACTTCCTTCGCCGAGCGCACCAGCGCCGGAGGCAGGGTCATGTCCAGCGCGCGTGCGGCGTCGAGATTCACGATCAGCCTGGTCTTGCCGAAATCCTCGAGCGGAATCCGCTTGGGATTCTCGCCGCGCATGATCCGGGCGGCCAGATGCGCGGCATGCCGGCCGCTGTCTTCATAATCACGGGCCACCACCACCATCGCGCCGCCGATGGCTTGCGACTTCTGGAACGCGAAGACGGGGAGATTCGCGCGGCGCGCGGCCTCGCTGATGCTGCCGAACGCCGAGGCGGTGAGGTTGCCGGGAATCTGCAGCACCGCGTCGATGTCGCGCGAGACCAGTGCCGCGGAGGCATCGGGGACGTCCGTGGCCGTGTCCGCGGGCACATAGACCACCTCGAATCCGGCCCGCTTCGCCGCCGCATCGAGCGTGGTCTTGTAGGCCACCATGTTCGTTTCGGCCGGACAGTACAGCGTGCCGATCTTATGGATGGCCGGGAAGTGTGTGCGCAGGATGGCCAGCGCCTCGTCGTTCGCCGGGAGCAGACTGACGCCGGTGACGTTCGGCGCGTGATCGGTGTTGCTCTTCCCGGCGCCGGCCTTCAGGCCCGAGGCCACGTAGTTGTAGACCACCGGAACGTTCTGCGCGCGCCGCAAGGCGGCCTGCAGCGTCGGCGTGGAGAACGTGATCAGCAGGTCCGCGCCGCCGCTCACGGCCGCGTCGATCAGCGCCGAGACCGTGGCCATGTCGCCCTGCGCGTTGAGGATTTTCACCTCGTAATCGCGCCCATCCACGAGGCCTGATTCGCGAAGGCCGTCCAGCACTCCGCGCTGCGCATCCTTGACGTCGATGACGTCGTTGTACTGGACGAAGTAAATCAACCAGCGATGCTTCTTCGCCAGCGCATTGCGCGCCGCCGCGCGCTCGCGATGCTGCAGGTCGGACAGCAGCAGGATCATCGATGCGGCCGCGACGACAGCGAGGGCGGGCGCGATCCTGCGCAGGGTTTTGAGCACGGACACGGACGGCGCGTATCGTCGTCGTGCGGATGAGGCCGTGTCAAGAAATGGAATGATGCTACGGCTGTTCATCCGAGGAGGAGACGACAGAACATGGCCAGGCGCGGGTCGGATATCGGTGCGGAGATCGACTCCCTCTTCCAACGTTCCCTCGACGAGTTCACCGGGGCTCGCAATGCACTCGCGAAGCATCTGAAGAACGAAGGGCTGATCCTCGACGCAGAGCGCGTCAAAGCGCTCGCCAAACCGGCCTTGCCGGCGTGGGCGGTGAACCAGCTCTACTGGCAGGATCCGAAGGCGATCGAGCGGTTGCTGACCGCCGGCGAGCGTGTTCGGAAGGCACAGACCGGCCAGCTCAAGAACGCCGATCTGCGCGCGCTCATCGAAGAGAAGAAGCAGATCACGAGGGCGTTGCTGACGAAAACGTCCGCGATTCTCGAGGAAGCCGGACATGCCCCTTCGGTGGATGCGATGCGTCGCGTGTCGGCCACGCTGGAATCACTGGCAGCGTGGGGCCACATGGCAGGCGTCCCCAGGGCCGGCCGCCTGACCACCGATCTCGACCCGCCGGGATTCGACACCCTTGCCGTACTGATGGGCGGCAAAAAGCTCGAGGCGGAAAAGGTGCTCCTCTTCCGTGCTCCGAAACCGGTCGAAGATCGTGCGGCGGTGCGCGCCCGCCTGCACGAAGCCGTGCAGGCCGCGGAAAAAACGCTGCGCGAGGCCCATCGCGATGCGGAACGGGCGGAGTCGGCACTCGCGAAAGCCAACGCGCGCGTCGCGGCGGTGGAAAAGCAGAGACAAGAGATCGAGGCCCGCTACGCCGAAGCGAAAGAAGCCGCGCGCCTGGCTTCGAGCGAGGCAAAGAAGACCGCGCAAGCGCTCGCCGCCGCCGAACGATCGCTTGCGAAAGCGAAGGGAACGCTCGAAACGTAAATCGACGCGCTCGGCTGATCTTGGGGTCAATTGGCCTTGGGGTCAGGTCTTCGGTTGTTGCTTCAGATAAAAAGCGAAAACCGAAGACCTGACCCCCACGGGCGCTGAGGCGTCTTACCGCGCGTCGCTCACGGATACGTCGAATTCGAGCAGCCGGCGCCGATGGCGCCGAACCAGTGCGGGAGGTAGGCGATGACGTCCAGGCGCTTGTGGAGCGTTTCCATCCTCGGAATGGGGGGATCGTCCGGAACCACCCCCGCCGTCAGGTAGTGAAGGTAGAAGTCGTACGGCGACGTGACGGCGATTTCGTCATCGTTGGAGACCCAGATGGTCGTATCTACGTCGAAGACCCTCCCGGCCAGGGACGGGGGCAGCTCCACTCCGCCGAACGCGACGGTTTCGAGCGTCACCTCATCGCTTTGCAGGACCAGCGTCGTCACGACGGCGTCCTGTTCGTTCTGGGCCGGCGTGAGCGTTCCCCCGTTGAAGTCGAAGTAGAGCGCGGCCTCTGCCGGGTCGCCGCCGAAAACGACTTCTTGCGAAGGAGTCGAAAACGCGAAGTTCTGCTCGCCCACCAGCGCCGTCAGATTGGGGCACGCCTCGGCGAATTCCGTCAGCAGCGGTGAATCGGCGCTCGGCGTGATCAGACGCATGTGCAGGCCATGCACCGTGACCGGCTCGCCGTCCCCGATCTGCACCTTTGCAATGTGTGGCGGGATGTCTTGGCCGGCGACCGTCCGCCCCTTCGCGGCGTTGACCAGCACCACGCGGCAGAAGCCTTCCAGCTCAGGATGACGGTTGGGCATGAAAAACGTGCAGATTCCCCCGAAATGAACGGTGACGGTAGGCATCAGGAGCTCTCCTTTTCGATTTCGATGAAGCGTGTGAGCAGTGCGACGGCGCGCCATGCGGCGTTGTTGCGGTCCAGGGACATGGATTCGAGTTGCGCGAGCCGCAGCGCGTCCACGGCGCTGCGGCCGGCCGCGAGGTGGCGGTGAATGCGGCCGAAGATCTCGCGCGCATCGTTGTCGGCGATCGGCGCGACGGTGCCGATCACGCCGCGGGCGCCGGCGGCGAGAAACCCTTCCCCGAGGCTGAGCGTGCGGCGCATCGGCGAGCGCGCCGCCCGCAGCGTTGCGCAGGCGGCCAGCAGCACCAGCGGCTGTCCCACCAGCGTCGCCGCCGCGATCCGGCGCGGCGAAATGCGCTCGCCGCGGAAGACGAGCGTGGTGTCGTTGCCCCCTTCGGAATGGCCGGAGATGTGGATCACGTCTGCGCGCGCCGTGGCCACGGAGGCGAACGTGCCCAGCGCCTCGAGTGCGTGCGGATAGAGGCGGGCCAGTCCCGCCAGCTCTTCCCGGCTCGACGGCAGATCACGCGAGGCCACTGCAACGGCGGCGATGCTGCTGAGCGGAGGAGTCGCCTCGCGCCGCAAGACGCTGGCGCTCGGCGCAAACGCCACGGCCACGCGGTCGATGAGCTGCGAGGCGGCGATCGCGGCGCCGTCGGAGGCCGGATCGGCCACGACGATCACTTGCGTCACCCCGTGCAGCGGCAGCTCGCGGAACAGGCGGTCGGCCGATGCAACGCGGCGCATGACGGTGGCGGCATCCTCCCGGATCACGAACGCGATCCGTTCTCCCGCCAGCTCCGCCGGCTCCACGAGCATCGCTCCGCTTCCCGCGAGGCGCTGCTGCACTGCCGCGAGGCTGTCCGCGCGGGCGCCGCGGGCGCGCTCGCACCAGACGAACGCGGCGGCCACGTCTCCGCGGTCGAGCGTCAGCCGGATGGCCTCCTCGTACACCTCGCGGCCGGCGTCGAGCACGCTCGTCTGCGGATGCCGTTCGTACGCGGCGATGCCCTGCTCGAGCTCGCGCAGCGCCATGTCGCGATCGCCCAGTTGCAGCGCGGCGCGTGCGCGGAGCAGGCGTGTTTCGGTGAGGAACACCGGCGCCTCGGCATCAACGTATCCGTCCAGAGCCCCGTCGAGCGCCGCCGCCGCCGCGCGCGCGTCGTGATCCAGCAGCACCGCGCCGCGTGCGAACTGCACGTCCGACAGAGAGCGCGCGCGCATGGCCGTATCGAGCAGCCGCGACGAGGCCACCGACGCTTCGTCCACCTTGGCCGAAGCCTCG
>JAXDJK010000549.1:0-3775 GCA_034665665.1 Acidobacteriota bacterium | reverse complement strand
GCTCCGTCGGCGCCGGCATGCACATCAACGCCATGCTCTATCGCGCGCCGTAGCGATTACACCCGTCAGCGAAGCAGCGCGTCGATGGCGGCCACTGCCGTCTGGAGCCGTACCGTCGCCGAGCCTCGCACGAGCAGCCACGGTACCGCCTGTGCGCGCAAGGCCTGCTCGAACCATTGGTGCATCTCGTGACGCAGATGTTCGCCGTCGCGGAGTCCGTCCTGAACGAACGGGATCTCGTCGCCGGTCAAGAGGTAGAGATCGCAACGGGCAAGGGACGTCGCGCGCTCCACGGCACGATCGACGGTGCCGACATAGCGCCGATGCCACAGAGCGGTGGCGAAGGAGTTCGTGTCGCAGATCAGGACGCGGTTGGCATCACGCGCGGCGCGTTCTTCGCGTGCGTCCTGCTCCTGCGCCACGTACACGAATTCCTCGCTCCTCCACTCCGTTTCGCCGCGGGCCTGCTTCGCCACCGAGTACTCGCGGCCGTACTCCGGCACCCACACCGTCGCGTAATGCCGGGCCAACGCTTCAGCCAGGGTGGTCGTGCCGGTCGATTCCGCACCGACCACGCAGACGCGCCGCGCGAACCACGCACGCACCGGCGGCTCGAGATATTGCCAATGCGCGAAGGGATCGCTGCGGATCATCGTCGCGGAGCACGGCACCGCTGTCCGCTCCCGGTCCACCAGCACGTGCACGCTACCCATCGCTTGCGCATACGGATCTCCGTAGTCCTCCGAGGTGAACACGGCATCGGGAGCGCCCCCGAGCCAGCGGATCGTATTGGCCGCCCATACAGCCGTGTCGTTCTCATCGGAGCGGTCGTCGATCACCAAGACCTTTGCGGCCGGATGCAGCTCCTGCAGCCAGCGGCCCCGCAGCTCGCCCGGAATCGTGTCCGCCGGTTTCGCGCAGACGATCACCGTCACCTCACGCGCCTGCGCCGCGGCGGCCTCGATGAGCAGCTTGTGCCCGCGATGAGGAGGGTAGAACTTGCCGATGACGACCGCGGTACCGAACCTCATGATTCGACCGAAGCCCCTTGCCGCCAGCGCCGGTTCCATTCGCGCCAGCCGGCCACGCACATCACCAGGAACACCCCATACAGCGCGGCCGTGAGCGGCAGGCGGCGGCTGATGTAGAGCGGGATGTAGATCAGGTCTGCCGCAATCCAGACCAGCCAGTGCTCCCGCTGCTTGCGGGACAGCATGTACTGCGCGGTCAGGCTGAGGACCGTCGTCAACGCGTCAAAGAACGGCGCGGCGCCCTGCATCGTGAGCAGGACCCCGCGCAGGCCGTAGGTGGCCAGCGGGACGGCGATGGCCATGACCATCCAGGCGCGCATGGACGTCCGAGTGATCCTCAACTCCGTTCGGCCAACGCCGCCGCGCACCCAGTTGATCCAGCCGAACACGCCCAGAATCAGATACACGACCTGCAGGCCGGCATCGGCGAAGAGACGCGAGCGCCAGAACAGCACCAGGAACACGACGTTGTTGGCGATGCCGATCGGCCAGTTCCATACGTTCTCGCGTACGGTCAGCCAGACGCAGACGCCGCCACTGATGAAGCCGAGCACCTCGACCAGGACGTCGCTAACCGGCATCCCCCTTCGTCTCCACGCTGTGCTCGCCGAAGACGCGGCCGTTGGCCGCGACCTCGCGCTCGATGCGGCCGAGGCTCTTGCGGGCCGGCTTGCCGATCATCAGGTCGGCCAGTCGGCTCATGAAGAAGAGGTGGCGGAGGATGGCGAACGGCGCGAGCGTGCGGGGGATGTAGATCTTGCGGCGGCGGCGCTCGATGGCGTCGATGAGCGCGGCCGTGCAGGTCTCGACCGAGGTCACACTGCCGAAGGGCCCGGGCAGACGGCTCAGGGTGATGTCGAACGTGGGCAGGTCGTGACGCGTGTCGCGGACGAGATCGGTGTCGATCCAGCAGGGATGGGCCACGCCGACGGCGGCGCCGTCGCGCAGCACTTCCAGACGGAGCGCGTTGCCGAACTGCTCGACCGCGGCTTTCGACGCGGCGTAGGTCGATAGGCCGGGCTGCGGCGCGAAGGCCGCGGCGGAGGCGATCAGGAGGAAGTAGCCGCGCCGTGCGGTGACGTGCTGCAGCGTGGCGTGCACGGTGCGGATCACGCCGGTCACGTTCACGTCGATCACGCGCGCCAGCGCGTCCATCGGCGTGACGGCGATGGTGCCGTGCGAGGCGATGCCGGCGTTCGCCACGACCACGTCGATCCCGCCGAGGGCGCGCACGGTCTCGTCGACGGCGCGGGTGACCTGCTCCTGGCTGGTCACGTCGCAGTCGAACCAGACATGCCGCGGCCCGAGCTCACGGGCCAGCGCCGCCAGCCGCTCCGGCTCGCGACCGACCAGCGCCAGGCGCGCGCCGCGTGCAGCCAGGCCGCGTGCCAGCGCTTCGCCGATCCCCCGCGCCGGCCCGGTGATGAAGACCACCTGATCCTGAAGTTTCGTCATTGCGGGGAGTGTGACACGGCTCGCGCTTTGACGAACGGCGTTGGCCATGCTTGACTGACGACGATCATGAACGTCACGCGTCCGGCTGCCGCACTGCTCGTCGCCCTCTGCCTCCACCCGCTCGCGGCCCAGAACTCGGTCGCACTACCCACCGAAACCCCGGCGAAATTCACGCCGACGCAGTACGGGTTCGACCACGTCCGCCGGGAGGTGATGATCCCGATGCGCGACGGGGTGAAGCTGCACACCGTCATCCTCGTACCGAACGGCGCGAAACGCGCGCCGATGCTGCTCACCCGCACGCCGTACGACGCCGACACCCTCACCACCCGCACTGATAGCAATCAAATGGGGCCCAACCTGGCCGGCTACGACAACGCCACCGACGTCATCGTGGAAGGCGGCTACATCCGGGTCGTACAGGACGTGCGCGGCAAGTACGGCTCCGAAGGCGACTACGTGATGAACCGCCCCCTGCGCGGACCGCAGAATCCCACCGACGTCGACCACGCCACCGATACCTACGACACCATCGACTGGCTGGTGAAGAACGTCCCCGAGAGCAACGGCAACGTGGGAATCCTCGGCATCTCCTACGACGGTTTCACCCCACTCATGGCCCTCATCAATCCGCATCCGGCGCTCAAGGTCTCGGTGCCGATGAACCCGATGGTGGACGGCTGGCGCGGCGACGACTGGTTCCACAACGGCGCCTTCCGCCAGCAGGGCATGTCGTACATCTACGACCAGGAAGCGACCCGCAAGAACGACATCAAGTGGTGGACCAGCCACGCCGACGATTACGACATGTTCATGGAGGCCGGCTCCGCCGGTGAGCTCGGGCGGCGGCGCGGCCTCGAGCAGGTCGGCTTCTGGCGCAAGCTGCTCCAGCATCCCGCCTACGACGCCTTCTGGCGCGACCAGGCCGTCGACAAAATCCTGGCCGCGCAGCCGCTGCGCGTGCCGGTCATGCTCGTGCACAGCCTCTGGGACCAGGAGGACATCTACGGCGCGATCGCCGTCTACCAGGCCATCGAGCCGAAGGACACCGCCAACGACAAGGTGTTCCTGGTGATGGGTCCCTGGCACCACGGGCAGATGATCCGCGACGGCAGCGCCCTCGGCGCGATCAAGTTCAGCAGCGACACGGCCCTCACCTTCCGCCGCGAGATCCTGCGGCCGTTCCTGGATCAGTATCTCAAGGAGGGGGCGCCCAAGGCGGACGTGGCGCCGGTCACGGCGTTCGAAACGGGCACGAACACGTGGCGGCGCCTGCCGTCGTGGCCGGC
>JAXDJK010000548.1:0-6422 GCA_034665665.1 Acidobacteriota bacterium | reverse complement strand
CGCCGGTGGGCCCTGCGGCCGGGACGGCCGCGCTCCCGGGACGTCCCGGCCGAAGAATCGACCGGCTGGCCAACCTGCTCAGCCCACCCACTTCCAGTCTCGCAAGCCGGCAGCCTCCGGATTGCGGCGAATGTATTCGGCGGTGTCGGCGTGTTCGCGTGGCGTGCGGATGCAGCGGTCGTAGTACTCGAATTGCCAGATGTGGCCGCAATTGATGACGTGGGCAGTGAACGACTTCCAGGAATGGAGCGTCCGCGGAAGGTCCGCGCCCCGCGTCAGATGGACCAGCACATGAACGTGGTTCGGCATTACGCACCAGGCATGAAGCTGATAACGAACACCGTTGAAATGAAGCAGCGCGTCGGCAACGATCTGGCCGTGCTCACGGAGGAGGCAGGAGCCGTAACCGCGGTCGAGATGCTTGTCGAGCTGCTCGCCGTACATCCGCAGGATCACGGCCTCCTGCGCTCGTGTGTCCGCGGTCTTGAGCAAGCGGTCACGCTCCGCGGCCAGCTCACGTGCGATGTTCCGTGGCAGAGCGTCTGCCAGACGAAACGTAACAAAGTAGATCGCGTCGTCGGCCCACCAGTGAACCAGACGGCCGCGATGGTGGAGCTCGACCTCACGTAGGACGGGGATGAAATTGTCGTGGCGCATGTAGTGCGGCGCCAAAGAGTCGCGGTGGTGCGACGAAGTCAGTGTGGGAGGGGAACGATACCACGCCTCCCCACTACAGCTCGCTCATGATCGCGCGCGCTTCCTCGTCGATGCTGGTCAGCTTGCCGGCGAAGCGGTCGATCTTTTCGCTCTCCGTGGCGTGGAAGCGCTGGTAGGGCTCGAAGGCGCCGTTGATGTTGCGGAGCATGCGGTCGATCTCGGTGGTGGATTCGCGGTCGAGCGCTTCCTTGAGCTGGCCGCGGAGCTCTTCGATGCGGCGCTGGAACTCGTCTTTTGCTTTGCTGCGCTTGTACGGGAGGATCAGGAAACTGGTCACCAGCAGCATCGTCGCGGCGGTGAGGCCGGTCACGTCGATGGCGGTGCTGCTGACGGCCGTGGTCAGCAGATAGCCGAGGCCGAGGGCGCCGGCGCCGAGGCCGAAGGAGTGGAGGACGGCGCGCATGGCGTTGTCGATGATGCGGCGGCTCTCGATGTTCACGTCGTAGGACGACAGCCCCTGCTCCGCCTGGCGGCGCATACGCGAGTAGACCTCCTCGCGGTTGTAGGCGAACTCGCGGCCGACGCGGCCGATGATCTCGTCCTCGCGCGGATCGGCGCGGCGGTGGAACTCCTCGACCGTGCCGTTCCAGAGCTTCATGTTCTCGCGGACCAGCCAGTCCACCGCCTCCTGGATCGTCGAATCGATGTTCCCCTTCCAACCCTGGAAGACCTGGCGCTCGAACTCCTCGCGGAAACGCGTGGCATCGCGGAGCAGCATCACGTGCTGGATGCGCACGTAGCGGTCGAGGAAGTCCAGGCCGCGGCGCTCGAGGTCCATCATCAGGTTATCGATGCGAACGACGAACTGCCGGAAATTGCCGGCCAGGTCGGCCCGGGCGCGGTCCAGCTGCGAAGTGATGGCGTCGATGCGCTGCTTGTCCGACGCCAGCAGCTCGCGCCGCGACTCGATCATCCGGAACTGCTTCTTCGACAGGCTGAGGATCGTCTCCAGCGGCGCCGTGAGCTTGATGCGGATGCGCTCCTTCTCCGACAGCACCTGAAAGATGTAATCCTCCAGCGCCTCGAAGCGGCTGCGCGTCCACTCGCGCGGCGACGCGGCCCCGAGCTTCGTCTCCAGCGCCAGCTTGGCCGCTACGGGGTAGATCACCGGGTCGAAGCCGAAGATCGTGCGCGTGTTCGTCTTCAGATAGTCGATGACCTGCTCGATCTCGGCGTCGCTCTTCGTGTCGATCTTGTTGAGCACGAAGACGACCTTCTTCCCCCACTCCCGGATGTACTCGAGGAAGCTCCGCTCCGACTCGGAGAGCGGCCGGTCGATGGAGGTCACGAAGAGGATCATGTCCGCGCGGGGGATGAAATCCTCGGTGATCTCCTGGTGCCGCTTGACGATGGAGTTGGTGCCGGGGGTGTCGACCAGGGTGATGTTGCGCAGAAAGTCGATCGGATAGAACTGCTCCACGACGTAATCTGTGATGCGCTTGGTGACCGCCTCGTCGCCATGGCGAAGGATGGAGATGACGTCATCGACCGGAATCGGCCCCTCGGTGCGCAGCTTCGTCCCGAACAGGGCGTTGATCAGCGACGACTTGCCGGCGTTGAACTCGCCGACGATGACGATGGTGAAGAGGTCTTCCAGCGTGGCCAGCAGCTCGTCCACGCGGCGGCGCTCGTCGGCCTGTTCGTGCTCCAGCGTCTCGCGGAGCTCAACGAGCAGGCGGCTCTCGCGCCGGAGCAGCGCCTGGACGTTCGCGTCGACGACGGTGTCAAAAATGCCGGGCATCAGTGTGCGTCCATCTTACCGTCCGGGGCCTCTTCCCGCGGTACGCGCACCAGCAGCGATTGCGGGACGATGGTGATGAGCAGCGGCGACGGAATCGTGAACAGCTCCCCGTCCACGCCGACCTTCATCACGGCCCGCGACGACCGCACCGTCAGCCGCAGCGTACGGAACGACTGGAACCCCGGCGTCGAGTGCACACGGCCGGCCAGATAGCGCGCGGCGAGCTTGGTCAACTGCCAGCGGGCCACGTGCGGCATCCAGTAGACCGAAAGCCGCCCCGCGCTGAGCGTGGAGCGCGCCGCTTCGATGCCGACCTGCGAGAGGTCGTAGGAGTTGTTCGAGACCATGAAGACGTGCGTGCGGATGCTCTCGCGGCGCTCGTCGGCTTCCATGGTCAGGGTCACGTGCGGGTATTTGCGCGCGGTCCAGTAGAAGGCGTAAAGGCGCGCCTTCCACTTCGGGTAATCGCGGCCGCGCTCTTCGCGGCGGGCCACCAGCTCGGGATAGAGGCCGATGCTGACGTTGTTGACGAAGAAGCGGTCATTGATCCGGGCCGTGTCGACCTGCCGCTGGATGCCGGAGCAGGCCACCTCCAGTGCTTCGCGCCAGTCGAGCGGAATGCCGACGTCGCGCGCGAAATGGTTGTAGGTGCCGATGGGGATCACGGCCAGGCTGGCCTCGGTGTTCACGACGCCCTGCAGGACGTGGTGGATGGTGCCGTCGCCGCCCGCGGCCACGAAAAGCTTCACCCCGCGGGCTCGCCGCTCCCGGATGGTCTCGGCGATATTGAGGCTGGGAGCGATCTCCAGCACCTCGAGGCCCGCGGCGTCCGCGGCGGCGACGAGCGCGGTGGTTTCGTCGTCCGGCAGCTTGGCCCCGGAGGAACGATTCAGGAACAGTGTGCCGTTAGCTGGCAATTTCGACCGTATGGCGGGCGTTTGGACGGCCCGGTTCTCTCTTGAAATCTATGCGCAAATTCGCACTCGCCGTTCTTCTCCTGCAAGTTCTCGTCCTCAACGCCGCGGCTGCCGAGCCGCCGAAGGACTGCACGCTCTGCGCGGGCGTCGTTGCCGACGTCACCGCCGTGCCACCCGCTGCCCTGCCGCTGCTCGTCGAGCTGCAGGAAGACCAGCTCTCCACTGCCGGAACGCTCCTGGATTCGGTCGCACCCGAAACGCGCAAGCGTATGACCGTGGTCATCGACTACAGCGTGGCCGGCGCGGCCGATCCGCTCATCGCCGCCGAGGAGAAGACCAAACAGATCATCGAGTGGGCGCGCCTGCACGGCCCCTTCGAGGCCCTCGGCGCCGGGATCGTCAATGCCGAGCCGACGCTCGCCGCCTACGCCATCAAGCGCCTGGCCGTCACGGCGCAGGGGCTCGGCGTGGCCTCGCGAATCGTCCTTCCCCGCGGCCAGAACGCGGCCGCGCTCTTCGAGAACGGCGCGCAGGCGTACTTTGACGTGCTCCTCGTCGATGGCAAGGACGTCGAGAGCACCATGGTCTGGCTGGCCGAGCGCGATCCATCGAAGAAGCTCTATGCCACGGTGGCGGCCGAATCGCCCAACGCGCTGTACGACGCGGCCCGGGCACTCGCCTCCGGCGCCACGCGAGCCTTCGCAGTTGCACCCGCACCGGCGGTGGCCGAAGGATTCGCGCAGTTCAATCGGGCCATGGCCGGCGACTGGGCCTTCGACTCGACCGCCAAAACGACCGTGCTCGACGCCAAAGGCACGGCCATGACCATGCCGGTACTCTCGTTCGTCCGCGGCGAAGACCTGCGCACGCTGCTCGTGCCGCGCGGCGATGCGGCCGGGGCGATGATCCTGTCGCTGCCCGACGATCAATACAAGCAGCCGCGCCGCGTCGATGCCGCGGGCGAGAAGGTCATCACCGATTCGGCCAGCCGCAACGGCCGGCTGCTGGTCGGCAATCCGGTCACGCAGCAGCCGTTCGCCGTCATCGTCGACCGCGCCGAAAAGCTCGACACCAACGTCACCAAAGAAACGATCAGCGTGGCCACGCAGCGCGGGATCGCGGTCGAAGAGATCATCCGCAACCACCAGGCCTACGACGCCTTCCAGGAGTCGATCCAGCCACGCTACATCGCGAAAAACACGACCAAGCTGCGCTTCGACATCGGCGGCGGTGCGGAAGCGCTCGAAGCGGCCATCGCCGGCGATTACTTCTCCGATCCCACCGGCCGCGCCGACTGGGTGTGGCAGGACTTCTTCATCAACGGCGTGCGCTGGAAGTACGGGAAGATCCCGGAGCTGCCGCTCATCCAGCCCGAGAAGGTCACGCAGCTCCCGCTGGACATCCACCTGACGAATGAATACCGGTACGAGCTGGTGCGCGAGACGGACGTCGAGGGCTACCACACGTACGAGGTGCGCTTCGAGCCGCCCCGCAATGCGCCGGAAGGGCTGCCGCTGTACCGCGGCACGGTGTGGATCGACGCGCATAGCTGGGCGCGGATCCGCATCTCGATGATCCAGCTCAACCTGACGGGCGAGGTGCTGTCGAACGAGGAGCGGATGGACTTCATCCCGTTCGCCCGCGACACGAACGCCGTGCTCACGGCCGCCGAGGTCGGGAAACGCGATGCGAAGTCGGTGCTGTGGCTGCCGCTGAGCGTCACGGCGCAACAAGTCGTCTCCGCCGCGGGCCGCGCCAGCGTGGTGCAGCGCGCCACGACATTCGAGAACTTCCGCATCAATCCCACGGAGTACGAGACGCTGCTGACGCAGGCCTCGGCGTCCGACGCGCGCATGGTGCGCGAGACCAAGGCCGGGCTGCGTTACCTGGAGAAACGCAACGGCGAGCGCGTGGTGAAGGAAGGCTTCGATACGTCGCAGATCTTCGCGCTGGGCGGCGTCCATCACGACGGCGGGCTCGAATACCCGGTGGTGCCGCTGGGGGGCGTCGACTATTTCAACTTCAACCTGTTCGGCAAAGGCATCCAGACGAACGTCTTCTTCGCCGGCGTGGTCCTGGCGGCGAATGCAACGCACCCGAACGTGGCCAACACACGCACGAACGTGGGGCTGGACTTCTTCGGCATCGCGGTGCCGACGGAGAATACGGCCTACCGCAACGGCATCGAACGCCCGGAGGAAGGCATCAAGTCACGGCCGATGGGCCTCTTTGCGCGCGTGGGCCATCCGTTCCTGCAGTTCGGCAAGATCGACCTCTCCCTCGGCGCGTCGCACCTGACGTACTCGAGTGGCGAGGACACGGCGGACGATTTCGTCGTGCCTACGAGCACGTTCGTGATCACGCCGGGCATCGAGCTGCGCTACACGCGCCGCGGCTGGTCGTTCTCCGGCTCGTACGATTACAACCGGCGCACGACGTGGGAGCCGTGGGGCAACGTGGCCGAGTTCGATCCGGAGCAGAAGACCTACACGCACTTCGGCATGTCCGTCGGCAAGAGCTTTTACCTGCCGAAGTTCCAGCGCATCGGCGTCGACGTCAGCTATCTCGACGGCCAGCGCCTGGACCGCTTCTCGAAGTACGAGCTGGGTTTCTTCGGTGCGCAGCGGGTGCACGGCGTGCGCTCCGGCTCCGTCCGCGCGGAGCAGGCCCTCATCGGTCACCTCTCGTACGGCTTCGTGTTCTCCGAGCAGATCCGCCTGGAGGCCTTCTACGATCACGCCGTCCTCGACGACGTGACCTCCGGCTACCGCCGCGCCCCCTTCCAGGGCCTCGGCATCGCCGGCCAGATGGTCGGTCCGTACGCCACGCTGGTCCGCCTCGACATCGGCAAGACCATCGGGAGAAACGCGCAGGACGGCTTCGTGGCGAACGTGGTGTTCTTGAAGCTGTTCTGATCAAGCTGGTCCGCAGGACCAGCTTTGTCATCCCGAGTGTAACGAGGGACCTGTGCGGGTGGGGCGCGGTGCAAGCGCCACAGGCCCCGTGCCCCACCCGCACAGGTCCCTCGCTCGACGCTCGGGATGACA
>JAXDJK010000547.1:0-9445 GCA_034665665.1 Acidobacteriota bacterium | reverse complement strand
CTCTGGCGCCCGAAGCGCCTGACCATCTTCGACGTCAATCCGATGGCGCTCACCTACTTTTCGGTGGTGCGCCAGGTGTGGACGGCCAGCCGTGATGCCGCGCATTTTCTGGATCGCCTGACCACGGGCGATTACCCGGTGGCCACGGACGACGAAGACTTCGTGCGGGAGAACATCCGCCTCAAGCAGGAGGGCCGCCTGCCGCGCGAGCGCGGGTCGACGAAGCGTCCCTACGAGCAGAGCTGGCAGTACGCGCTCGAGCACTTCGACGTCACGAAAGAGATCCTGCGCGACGTGCCGCTGGAGATCCGCAGCGAGCCGATGGAAGGGGAGACCTTCCGCGAGTACATCCGCGGCCAGAACAACCTCTGGATCTACTGCTCGAACATCACCGAGTTCCATTACTTCGACCTGACGCTCACCGACACGAGCAATGTGGTGGTTCTGCAGATCATCTTTCCGGGCCGGCCGCAGCTGCTCGATCTGGCACCGCTCGGCGGCGCGCCGGTGAAGGTGCGCTTCGAGATCCCGCTGCAGGCGGAGCGGCTGTAGGAGTCATGGTCAACAAGATCCGCATCGCCACCAACGCCGCGCCGCCGTCCATCGGCACGCACTCACAGGCCATCCGCACGGGCGAGCTGGTCTTCCTGACCGCTCAGACCGGCCGCGATCCGAATACCGGCAAGCTGGCGGAAGGGCTGGAGGAACAGACCCGGCAGATGCTGGCCAATGTCGAAGCGATCCTGAATGCGGCCGGCTGTACGCCGGCCGACATCGTCAAGGTCACGCTGCTGATGGCGGACCTCAAGGATTTCAAAGCGATCGACCTGATGTACTCGGCATGGCTGCCAGGCCTCGGCGTGACGCCGCTGCCGGCGCGCACGGCCTTCGCGGCGCTCTCGCTGCCGGCCGGCGCGCTGGTCATGCTCGACGTGATCGCGGCGTATCCGAACGACTGACGCGATGCGCATCACCATCGTCATCTCCAGCCTCAAGGGCGGGGGAGCGGAGCGCGTGGCCGTGAACCTCGCCAATGCGTGGGTGGCGGAGGGCCGCGCCGTGACCATCCTGACGACGTCGCAGCACGAGGCGCCGCCGTCCTGCGCGGTGGATGCGCGCGTGGTGCGTCGCGATCTCGGCTGGCCTCGCGCGCTGGGCGAAGACGATGTAGCCACGGAGTCGATCGCCGCCGTGCTGCGGGGGATGCAGCGCACCGGTTGCACGGACCTGCTCAGTCAGACGGTGCTGCTCGCATCGTTGCGCGAGGCGATTCTGGCCACGGAGCCGGATGTGGTGGTGGCCCACATCGATGTGACGAACATCCGTGTGATCGCCGCGCTCCACGAAACCGGTATCCCGGTGGTGGCCTGCGAGCACACGGACACGCGTCGCGTGAGTGTCGGCGCGTGGCAGTCCGCACGCAATGCGCTCTATCCGCACGCGCACGCGGTGGTGGCGCCGCACGCCAGCATCGCGCAATGGCTGGCCGATCGTGGCATGCCGGGGGTGGCGATTGCCAATCCGCTCGTGGCACCGCCAGGGTTTGTTCGCAGCTTTGCCGCAAAACGGCGCCGCTGCCTGGTCACGCTGACACGGCTCTCGCGCGAGAAGCGCGTTGATCTGCTCGTGCTTGCGTTTGCACGCGTGGCCGGCGAGCTGCCTGATTGGGATCTCGATATCTACGGCGATGGCCCGTTACGCGGTGCTCTGGAGGAACTGGCGCCGTCGCCGCGAGTACGGTTCCGCGGCTTTACCAGCGATCCGTACGCGGTGCTGCGCTCGGCCGATCTGTTCGTCTCGTCGTCGGGCGTGGAAGGCTTCGGCAACGCCATCTGGGAAGCGCTCGCGTGCAGCGTGCCGGTGGTGGCCGTCGACTGCGGCGCGCCGGTGCGCTCGCTCGTCCGGCACGAGGTTGATGGGTTGCTCGTGCCGCATTCGACGGTGGCCGCGCTTTCGTCCGCGCTGCGCACGGTCATGTCCGACGACGCGCTGCGCGAGCGTTTGGCGTCGCGTGCGCCGGAGGTGCTGACGCGGCTGCCGATCGCCGCGGCGCTAGCGGCATGGGACGCGCTCCTCGGCGCGGCGGTACGACGGGAGGTCGCGCATGCCCGCTGACGTCGTGCAGAGCCTCTGGATCGGGCCGCGTCTTTCGGCGATGGAGCGGCTGTCGCTCGCGTCGTTCCTGCGGCACGGTCACGCCGTGCATCTCTACACGTACGGCGAGGTCGAGGGCGTTCCGGAGGGCGTGGTCATCCGCGATGGGCGCGAGATCCTGCCGGCGGAGCGCATCTTCTACTATCGCGATTACCCGTCCGTCTCCGGTTTCTCGAACTTCTTCCGCTACAAGCTGCTGCTGGAGAGGGGAGGGTGGTGGGTCGATACCGACATGGTCTGCCTCCGGCCGCTGCGCTTCGAGGACGCGCATGTCTTCGCCAGCGAGCTCTCGCGCGGAGGGCAGTTCGTCACCACCGGCGCGATCAAGGCGCCGGCCGGGAGCGAGGCCATGAGCCTGGCGTGGGAGGTCTGCGAATCCAAGAACCCGGCCGATTTGAAATGGGGCGAGACCGGGCCATCGCTGCTGGCCGACGTCATCGCCGCCCTGTCGCTCGACGCCTTCGTGCAGCCGCCGGAGGTTTTCTGTCCGCTCAGCTACCCGGAGTGGCAGCGGGTGCTCGACGCTGAGCCGCCCGCGCTGCCGGATGCGGCCGTGACGCTGCACCTCTGGAACGAGATGTGGCGGCGGAACGGGCGCGATAAGGACGCGGCGCAGGAGCCGGCTTGCCTTTACGAGCGCTTGAAAAGAGAAAACCAATGCGCCGTAGAAACTTGGCCTGGTCCGTGACCGTGCCGACGTACTCATCGACGATGTCGGCCGAATAGCCGCGCGTGGCCAGGTGCGCGCGGCTGGCCGCTTTCCACGCCGTGCGCGCGGAGCGGGTCTGCGGCGTGGCCAGGTAGGAGCTCACCAGCTCGTCCCAGTCGCGCAGCTTTTCGATGAACGACGCGCGGAAGAAACGCGACAGGTCCGCGCGCCCGAGGATCGTGGCTTGGGTCGCGTCGTAGGCCTGCTTCATCGCTGTCCGGAAGGCGGCCATGCCCTGGCGCTCCGTCCACTTGCTGGTGCGGAAGATGTCCCGGAGGTAGGCGATGTCGCCGCGCACCTTGCGATCGCGGTTGAAGTAGCCACCCAGCACGTACTTGGCGTCCTTGGCCTGATTCTTCACCGAGCGCCGCGGGCGGTAATAGTCCGCGCCGACGGAGGAGAACGCCATCGAGTCGTGATCCATCAGCACCAGGCGCAGCTGCCATTCGCCATCGGCCCACACGGAGCGCAGGCCGGCGTTGCGCGCCACGAACGATTCGCCCTGCGCGTGTCCGCGCAAGCCGAGGAGCGTGCCCCAGAAACGGCCCAGCTGCGCCAGCACGGCCACGAAGTTTCGGTTCGCACGGGCGCGGTTGGCCGGGACGCGGAAGGCCGCGGCGACGTACTGCGCGTGCGAGCGCCAGGCCACGCGGGGCGGCTCGTATTCGCACAGCACTTCGTCGAGGATTTCGTCGGCGAAGCGGCGCGCGTCTTCGGCGTCGTAGTCGATGCGCACGCCTTCTTTAAAGTATCGCTCCGCGCCTTTTGCGCCGAGGTAACGCTCCAGGCGGTCGAGCCGGAACGACGTCGTTCCCACCTGGATCGCCTGCGCCGGTTTGATCCGGCCGATGAACGAGCCGGTCAGCATCATCTCGTTGGCCGGCTCCTCGAACGTTTCCTTCGCGTGCGAGGTGAGCGTCTTCACCACCTGCCGTACGTTCCAGCGCATGTCCATGAACCGCTTGCCGAACACCCGTCGGCTGGTGAAGTAGTCGAGGAGGTCCGCTTCGCCGTCCGGCGTGGACACGCCGAAGATGCGCGAGATGTAGATGGTGCGCGACATCGAGGCGTCGAAGCCGTGTACCTCGCGGAAGATTCGCGAGAAGAACGCCGAGTTCTCCGCCTCGAAGGTGAGCAGGTGATGCATGGCCCCGCCGTCGAGATGATGCGAGCTGGGGACGACCCAGTTGTCGCGGCACCAGACCACGTCGAGGGGGAGGTCGCGCGGGCGGCCGGCGCGCTTGATCTCGATCTCTGTCGTGCTGCCGGGCGGCTTGACCGTGAGGACTACGGTGGTGATGGGGTATTCGACGAGGCCATTGATCGTGCTGGTGGTGGTCTTGGAAGCCCAGCGGATGGTGGCGTCGCGGCCGAGGTGCTCGAGGATGGTCCGCTCCATCGCCGGCAGGCCTTCGATGGCCCGTTCCGCTTCGGGCGCGAACTGGCCGTAGCGGCCGGGATCGCGCTGGCCGGAGGAGCGGCGGACGTCCTGCTCGATGCGGGCGATCACTTCGTCGACGGAGAAGAGCGAGCGGGCCAGCGTCAGGCGGCATTCGCGCTTCGCGGCCTGGAGGTAGTCGGAGAGGCCGCGATCGCTCTTCAACGTCAGCCTGTGCACGCGCCGCAGCCGAGCCAGGCGGCGCCAGAGCTGCGCCGTCATCGGTTCGTCTGCTTTGTAGCCTTGCCGCGCGAGGTCTGTGGTGTCCACGAGACCGAGGCGCTCGATCCAGAAGCGGCGCTCCTCGGGGTCATCGTCCTTGATGCGGAAGAGCGCCGTCTCGAGCATCAGCGCCGCGATGCGCCGCAATGGCCAGCGCAGCGCGGCATCGCGCGCGAGAGATTCCAGCTCCAGCGCGAGCGTACGCGCGTACGCCCCATCCGCCGCGAGAGCGGAGAGCGGCGCCGCGAGCACCCCGGCATCCCCGCCGGCGTGTTCCCGCAGCAGCCGCTCCACCCGCGCCGAGCGCCGCGCGATCTCCAGCTGGACCATCAGCGGCGCGAGCTGCCCGACTTCCCTCCGGCTTTGCTGCTACCGGACGTTTGGGTCTTGCCGGAGGAGGTGCCGGTCTTGCCGGTCGTCGAACCGGTTTTCCCGGTCGTCGAGCCAGTCTTGCCGCCGGTCTTCCCGCCGCCCGACTTGCCCTTACCGCCGTCCTTGCCCTTGCCGCCGTCTTTACCTTTACCGCCGTCCTTGCCCTTCGGATAGCTCGGACCGCCGAACATCCCTTTGGCCTTGCCGTCGTCGTCTTTTCCTTTGCCTTTACCGCCGCCGTCTTTTCCTTTACCGCCGTCTTTACCCTTACCGCCCTTGCCCTTCCCCTTACCGCCCTTGCCCTTCTTCGGCTCGGTCTTCTTGATCGGCCCATCGCCGACGGCAAACGAAAGCGCCTTGAACATCTCCACCGCGGCCGGCCGGCCGAGCGTCACGGTCACGAGATTCCCGGAGCCGGCCGCACTGCCCGTCGCCTTCGAAACCTCCTGCGCCACCGCGCGCTGCAGGAGCAGCGACACCTGCGCCCCGCCCCCGCCGTCCTTCCCCTTGCCCTTCCCTTTACCACCACCATCCTTACCCTTGCTCGTGCTCGTCTTCACCATGGCTCGCCTCCTTCACCGTAGACGCGTCCCTACGCCATCAAGACGGACGGTCACGACCGTTTGTGAGCCCCACCCGTCCCACCCAAGGCTTGAATGCAGAACGCAGAGCGCAGAACGATGAATGGAGAAAGCTCCGCTCCGCCCCCCTTCGCCCCCATTTCTGAACTCATCGTTCTGCGCTCTGCGTTCTGCGTTCAAACTTTTCAAGCGATGGGGTCAGACCTCATTTTCAAGCTTTGGGGTCAGAGCTGTTCAGACCCTGGGGTCAGACCCCGCGATGCGAGCAGGTTGTTCAAGCGATTGGGGGTCAGACCCGATGCGCGATGGTAACTAGAGTCTGACCCCGGACCCGGGGGATAACTGGGGTCAGACCCGATCCGGTGGGTAACTGGGGTCAGACCCCGCGATGCGGGAGGCCGGTGCCGTACGCCGGAAGTCAGCCGGAGCGCGGGCGTCCTCGCCCGCAGGGCCCACAGGCGTCTCGCCTGTGCGCGCGTTCGAATGGGGTCAGACCCGGCGACGCCGACTCTTCGCGTTCCTGGGTTCACCGTAGCCCGCGCCGGAGGCGCGCGCTACACCGGGTGCGCCGCCCGGAAGCTGTTCAAGCGATGGGGTCAGACCCCAGCAGGCGCCCAAGATCCCCGCCGCCCACCCACTCCCGACGCTCCGGCACCACCTTCGCGACCAGCGGGGCGTACCGCGTCCGGGCGCGGAGGTCCGCGGCGTTCCGCAGGCCCTCGTTTGCCAGACGGCGTTTCGGATCGTGGTGACTCAGCCGGTTGTACAGCATCAGCGGCTCGGCGATGTGATGGGCGCGGCGGGTCGTGGCCATCTCCAGCATCGGGAACATGCAGGCCAGATCCTCCGTCACCCGGAAGTACCGTCCGGCGCGATCTCGCAGATCCCGCTCCGCGATCTGATCGAACAGCCAGCGCTTCCACGTCCGCACCGCCGTCCCCAGCCACCGCTCCTTCCGGAAATCCGCACCATCCCCGTACGCCGGCCAGCGCCCCGGGTGTCCGTCCACATTACTGACCCAGCTCCCGTACGTCATCCAGCACGAATCGTCCTCATACTCCGCCGCGATCCGTTCCAGCGCCTGGTCCGTGATCAACCAATCGTCGCCGTCCAGGATCACCACCACATCCTCCGGATCCGCGTGACTCCGCCGGATCGCCCGGACGATGTTCTCCATCGGGTAGAGGCGCCGCCGGTTCCGCGTGATCACGATCCGCTCATCGCCGTCGCGCGCAGCGACCGCCCGCTCGAACGTACGATCCCCGCGACGGTCCACCGTCACCAGCGCCTGCCAATCCGTATGCGTCTGCATCCGGAGCGACTCCAGGCACGGCTCGATGAACTCCTCACACAGCCCGCAGTTCACCACCACTTTCAGCAAACGGAAGTCTCCCATCCGAAGACGGGGCAGGGGAGGGACGTGTGACGGAATTCGTGCATTTCGTGTTCACAGGACACCACGCCTCCGCGTCTTTCTTCCAGAACCCCTTTCATCATCACGGGTCTCCGCGGAGACCACGGAGGAGAGCACGATGTCGTTGCCTCGTCACCGAGTGGCCTTGGCCGCTGCCATTTTCTTGATCTTCGGATCACTCAACGCAATCGCGCAAAGCACGCCGACGCCGGCCTGTTCGAACACCGTCACGGCCAACGTCTCGGCGCTCGACCAGCCGTTCCTCCTCAACCGCCTCGGCGCGTGGATGGTGGAGGGGATGGTCTACGCCCTCGACCGCGACGTCGTTCCCATCAACCCCTGTCCGGCCGGCACCAAGTGCAGCGCCACGAAAGGCAACGCCCGTCTCCGCGACGGCAAGCGGCCGCGCCCCCTCGTGCTCCGCGTCAACCGTGGTGACTGCCTGTCGATCCACTTCACCAACCTTCTGTCCGAGACGCCTGCGTCGTACAACAAGGGCATCCAGACCGCCACGCGCCAGGCCTCCATCCACGTGGCCGGCATGCAGCTCGTCAAGAGCATCAAAGATGACGGCTCCTACGTCGGCGTGAACCCCACCAGCCTGGTCAAGCCCGGCGAATCCATCACCTACCTCCTGCGCGCCACCGAGGAAGGCACCTTCCTCCTCAACAGCGAAGGCGCACCATGGGGCGGCCTCAATTTCCCGAATGACGGCGCGCAGGTCACCGCGGGCCTCTTCGGCGCCGTCAACGTCGAGCCCAAAGAATCCATCTGGATCCGCAGCCAGGTCACCCACGACGAGATGATGAAGTCCGTCGACAAGACCAAGGGGAACAACGGCTTCACCCCCCTCGGCCAGCCGCTCCTCAACTTCGACTCACCCGTCCTGCGCATCCTCAACACCAAGAACGAGATCGTCTACAGCGACCTCACCGCCGTCATCGCCGGCCCCGCCTCCAACGGTTACCAGTTCCTCGACGACGGCGATCCGAACACCAGCCCCGTCCCGTACGAGCCGCTGCGCAAGTACCCCTTCCGCGAGTTCACCATCGAGTACCACGAGCTTGGCGACCCGCAGCAGGCCTTCCCCGTCTTCAACATCAAGGGCGCCTCGCTTACGTCGACGCTTCAGGCCTCGGGCGATCAGTTCGCGATCAACTATGGCACCGGCGGCATCGGCGCTGAGATCCTCGCCAACCGCTTCGGCATCGGTCCGATGGGCAGCTGTGCCGACTGCAAATTCGAGGAATTCTTCCTCAGCTCCTGGACCGTCGGCGATCCCGCCATGGTCGTCGATTACCCCGCCAACGCGCCCTGTAACGGCACCCAGTTCACGAGCCCGCCCCTCGTCACCACCACCGCGGCGAATGCGAAGAAGGCCGACTGCCTCGAGGGCGTCACCGGCAATGCGCCCGCCGGCATCACGGTGCTGCGGAAGGCGACGAAAGCGCTGTACCCCGAGGACCCGTCGAACGTCTACCACAGCTACATCAACGACCGGGTCATCTTCCGGACCTTGCACGCGGGCACGGGCGTCTCGCACGTCCATCACCTCCACGCGCACCAGTGGTTCCACTCGCCCAACAGCGACGGCAGCACCTACCTCGACAGTCAGCTCATCAACCCGGGCAGCGCGTACACCATGGAGATCGCGCACCTCGGCAGCGGCAACCTGAACAAAGTCGTCGGCGACTCGATCTTCCACTGCCACTTCTATCCCCACTTCGCGGCCGGCATGTGGGCGCACTGGCGCTCGCACGATGTGTTCGAGATCGGCACGGAGCTCGAGGCCAACGGCCACCCGAAGGCCGGCTGGAATCGCGCGCAGCCGGACGGCGAGATCGCCGACGGCACGCCCATCCCCGCGCTCGTGCCGATGCCGTCGCTGCCGATGGCCCCTGTGCCGGCGCGCGTCCGCATCGTCTCCGTCGCCGATCCGAACAACCCCGCCGGTCCTCCGGTCGGCTACCGCGTGGAAACGAACCCGGCCGATCTGGCGAAGAACATCAACCCGGGCTATCCATTCTTCATCCCAGGCGTGGCCGGCATGCGCGCCCCGCATCCGCCGATGGACTTCGCGGTGCAGGACGGCAAGACCCTCGACGGCGGCCTCCCGCGCCACATCATGATCAACGCGAAGGTGAGGGACGAGAAGCACAACTACCTCGACTTCAGCAAGGACCTGAAAGACGTCAACGCGTATCAGCTCCCCGAGGACGGGACGGATGTCGAAAAGGTGGCCATGGCGTATCACGCCCAGTGCACCCATCCGACCTTCACCTCCACGGGTGCCGCGGGTCTGTACCGCACGAACGGCCGCCCGCCGGTATCTGGCGCACCGTACGCCGATCCGGGGTTGATCTCCGAATCCGACAGCACGACCTGCCAGCCGGTCACCGACTGGATCACCTACCGCGCGGCCGTGATTGAGACCGACGCGGTGATCAACAAGCTCGGATGGCATTACCCGCAGACACGCCTGCTGACGCTGTGGGAAGACGTGAAGGACACGCTCAGCGGCAAGAGGCCGCCGGAACCGTTCTTCTTCCGCGGCA
>JAXDJK010000546.1:0-2784 GCA_034665665.1 Acidobacteriota bacterium | reverse complement strand
CAACACAACGAGGGTCTTGACGCACAGAACAGTCGCCTTGAGGGAACGCTACCCGTGAACGTACGCGCACGGGAGTGGTCCGCGAGGTGTACGACGACAGCTCCGGGTTCGCCATGCCCGTACCGCGTAACCGAGCTGTTTCTGTACATTAAAAAAGACTTACTCTATAGTTCGCAGCATGGCATTACAGGATGAACTCCGGAAGGCACGCGAGGCGATCGGGATGTCGCAGGCCGAGCTGGCCCGCCGATCCGGACTGAGCCGGACTTTGATTCATGGCGCGGAGCGCGGCGGGAACCTCACCCTCGAGACCCTCGTGAAGATCGCCGCGCACCTGCCTACTCTCGAGATCCTCGACCTCGGTCCGGCGAAAATCCGGTTCGGCGGCCAGGGCATCGAAATGAACGAAGTGGTGGGCAAACATCTCTCCGCCTGCGCGGCCGCGTTGTCCGCCGCGTCATCCGCCTTGACGGAAGCAGCAGCGCTCCTTGCCGAGAGCACCCGCCTCACCAAAATGGCCACAGGCACGCCCGCGGCTGAGCTGGAGGAGTGGCTCCCGAAGCCGCCGAACGTACCGCCCGAGGTCGCCGAGCGCATCAAACGGCTGGACGAGGCGGTCGACGCCGGAGAGTAGGGCACAGCAGCGGGAGGTGTGGAAATCTCGTCTCGCGACACTCCTAGATCGATGCCTGCACGCTCTCGCTTTGCCGATCACCGCCCGCACCTGATCGCCTTCGCACGCCGGAACCAGGCGAAGGCGGACGCCGACGCCGCCCGCTACGAGATCGACGGCATGCCGCGACCGTCGGACGTCGCGCACATCCACCGGCTCATCGCCGAGCGCGGATGGACCGAGCTCCTGGACCCCCAGCCATCAGTCCTCGCCGGCGAGCTGCACGTCGTAGAGATGAATCACGTCGCCGTCCACACGGTAGTAGAGGCTCAGTGACAACAGTTCCGGATTGCCGTGCGTCCGCAGGACGCGGGCGTGCGTCCCCGGGATCTTCGGCCAGTTCCCGCAGTTCCGCCTGAGCCGCAGGATCGCCGCCGCGACCGAGCGCCGGGCCTTCGCACTGTCCCCGAGCGCGGCCACCGCCGCGTCGAATCCATCCACTGCGACCATCTGTTTCAGCATGTTCGCTCTTTCCCGAATTGACCGTTTGGCCGGAATCGAAACCATCAAGACACGGATGCGTTACTGCCCGGTCCGGTGCTATCGTAAGCCATGCACGATGATTCGGTGTACGCACAAACTGAATTCCGTCAATGGCTTACGGACGGCATTCCCGATAGACAGACGCTCGCGGCGAGCCTGATCGGACTGCCGCCGGACGAGCGGGAAGGCTGGCTCGCCGATCATCCAGCGGCGCTGAACTACCACACGTTCGAGGAGCTGCTCGAGGAGGCCTCCCTCCAGCTCGACCGCGACGCCATCGCGGCTGAGGCACTGACGGCCTTCATCGTCGCTCACGTCGACCGGGTCACCGTGCCGCCGGATGCCGACATCGCGCGGCTGATGCTGCTGGCTAATGCCTGGCGGGAGCGTGGGAACGCCCTGCACCTCGTCAGTGACCTTCCGGGAATGGAGGCCGCGTACCTGCGGGCGCTGGAGCTGGCGGACAGCGACCCCGCGCTGGCACCGGAGTCCGCGGCCCTGCGGCGGGGCCTGGCCCTGGTGGAGTTTTATCGTGGGAACGCCGACCAGGCGGTGGCGATGATCCGTGCCGGATTGCCTCTCTTCCGCGAGACCGGCGACCTGACCAACGTGCTGAAATCACTCTATTTCGAGGCATACATCGAGTACGGCCGCGTTCACGACGAGATCGCCCGGGCCATCTTTATCGACATCCTCGATGTGGCCGAAGAACATGGCGACCGGGTCATGCAGGCCCGCGCCCACCTGAACCTGGGCCATTGCAACCGCCGTCTCCGTGCCCGGCGCGCGGCCATCGACCATTTCACCGCCTCGCTCCCCTTGCTGCAGGAGTGCGGCATGACCGGGGAGATCATCCGCGTCGAATGGGGAATCGCCCTGCTCGGCGCCATGGATGACCCGGCTGCAGCGCTGCCGGTACTGGACCGCTTCCGCGACGAGTTCCTGGCCACCGGCCGTATCGGCGAGGCCGCCTGGGCGTCGCTCGACACCGTCACGGCCCTGCACGACGCCGGTCACGAGGCCGAAGCACGAGCACTAGCCATCGAGCTGTTCGGGTTTTTCGCTTCTCACAACATGCCGCGCGAAGCGATGCAGGCGCTGTCGGAGATCCGCGACGCCGCACTGGAGGAGCGACTGACGGCAGAGCTGCTCGAGACGCTCGGCAAGCGCGTCGCCGACGCGTTTTAGCGTCGTGTCTCGCTGGCAGCTGCCTGTGATGGGCGAGCCGGCCGAGCCGCTTCGTTTTAAGAGTAGCGTCACCAACGGCTTGAACGCAGAACGCAGAGCGCAGAACGATGAAGTGAGAAACGGCAACGAGAGGTAGCGCGGCCAAACAGCGTGGATCCCGCGCCGGAAAGACGCGGGATCCACCCGAGGCAGGAGTCTTACTGGTAGGTCACGACCAGCTGCGGACGGTTGGCGGCGGTCGCGAATTCGCCGGAGTAGTAGCCGAGGTAATCGTTGCCCGTGTCGTCGTTATCGTCGAGGTTGAAGTAGACGCGCAGCTGCGTTGTCCCGCTCTTGTTCACGGCTGCGAGGCCGGCCGCGTTCAGACTGCCGGTCGACCAGATACCGTTGGATGCGGCGTTACTGAGGCTGGCCGCATGCACGGCAGTGGCCGCGGCCTG
>JAXDJK010000545.1:0-3308 GCA_034665665.1 Acidobacteriota bacterium | reverse complement strand
TGCGCGCCTCCGGCGCGCGCTACTGTCGCTCCGAAGCGCTACATGTATGCCTCGCGCTGCGCCTGAAAGCGCGCGCCGGAGGCGCGCACTACACGGGGGTTCACCGCGAGGGAAAGCCGGACGGCGGACTACGTCGGAGCGTTTGGCGTGTGGTGTCGCCACCGCTTTCGTACAGCCATGAGCAGCGCCTGTGGCTGTACAAGAGCGGCGGGAAAGCGCCGCACTCCAAACGCTTCGCGTAGTCCGGCGCGCTTTGCGCCTGACACAAGGGAATCCGTGCACTCGTGGCACTGGTCGGGAGTACGCTAATGAGATGAACGTGACAGGCTCCGACGTTTGCGTGAACGACGCTGAGCTCATCGATGAAGTGATCGGGCTCGGCAAGGATGTGCATACGGCGCTGCAGCAAATCGAAGCCGGCCGAGGAGTAACCCACGAGGACGCGAAAGCGGAGCTTCGGAGCCGATTCGGCGGGGGCCGTGCGTCCGAGTTTTCCACCTAACGCGCGCCGGACTACGCGAAGCGTTTGGAGTGCGGCGCTTTCCCGCCGCTCTTGTATAGCCACAGGCACGGAGCGTGACCGTTACGGCACGCCGTAATCCCGACGGACCCGCCACTTCCGATCCACGTACTCCACGAACTCCGCGCTCCCCTTGGCAAGCCACTCCGTGAGAATTTCGGCGCTGGTGTCGTCGAGGGTGCCGATGATGGAGAGGCTGGCGGCGGCGGCGATGCGGGTGATGGGTTTGTCGAGGGCGGCGATGGCGCGGGCGCTGCGGGATAACGTGCCGGCGAGGTCCAGGTCGAGCTCCATGGCCATCATGCGGGAGGCGGTGCGGGTGAGGAGGATGGCGGCGTTCCAGTTGGAGCGCTCTTCCCAGCGCGGGGGGAGGATGAAGTCGGCCAGGCCGCGGCTCGCGGCGAGGGCGGCCACGTGGCGCTCGGTGGCGGTGTGGAGAGGATCGAGATCGGAGTGGAAGAGCATGGCGAAGGTCTCGTCGTCGGAGTCCGTCGCGAGGGCCTGCTTTGCGGTGGGGTCGATCTCGAGAGCGATCGGGGCGAGGAACGCGGCACCGTGCTGGACGGCGAGATCGGCGAGTTGCTCCAGCAGGGCCAGATCCGTGGTGGCGGGGTAGAGCAGCGGCACGCACACGCCCCACGGCAGCGCACGTTCCTGAGCCGCGGCGAAGAGTCGTCCCAGCACGGTAAGGTCGAGCGGCCAGGCGGCGATGGCAATCACGACATCCGAAGAGGCGGACGGCAACGCACCCTCGGTGGACGTCAGAAACAGCGCCGCAACCTGCTGCTCCGCGCAATACGCCAGCGTTTCCTCACCGCGGCGGAAGACCTCCTCCGCGGCTTCGGCGGCATCGATCAGCACTGGCCCGTCCAATACCTTGGTCCGTTCCAGCTCGTCGCGCGGTGACTCGGTGACCGTCACCTCCAGCCGCTCCGCGCCGCTGGCGCGCAGGGCCACGTAATCGATGGCGATGGGGGAGGCGCGGCGGGCGCTGTAAGGGGAAATCGTCGTGGCGCACCAGAACGGCATGGCCGGGGCGGCGACGCGGCGGAGGCGCAGCGGCGCGGCTTTGCGGTAGAGGATCACGACCGCGCCAGGTAGGGCAGGACCAGGTTGCGCACGTACTTGGCCACCATGTCGAACTCCAGGTTCACGCGGTCGCCGACGTGCGCCGTGCCGTGGCTGGTGCGGCGCAGCGTCTCCGGAATCAATGCCGCGCCGAAGCTTCCGGCGTCCGGATCGACGATCGTCAACGACACGCCATCCACGGCAATCGATCCCTTGCTGACCACCAGGTCTGCATACTCCGCAGGGTACGACCAGCGATACACGGCGAACTCTCCCTCGGCAGTAATGGAGACCAGCGCACCGACCGTATCGACGTGTCCCTGCACCATGTGTCCGCCCAAGCGATCGCCCACCGCGAGCGCACGCTCGACGTTCACCTGCGCGCCGTTTGTGAGTGCGCCGAGGGTCGTGCGCGCCAGCGTCTCGTCCGACAGATCGGCCAGCAGCGCGCCATCGTCATCGGGCAGCACCGTCAGGCAGACACCATTCACCGCCAGGCTCTCGCCGCGGACGAACGGCTCCGGATCGGTCGTGCGGATGCGCAGCCGCGCGCCGCTGGCCAGCCGCTCGTAGGATTCGATGGTGCCGTGGTGGAGGATGATTCCGGTAAACATTCAGGGCCTCAGAGCGAGCTCGGATAGGCGGTGACCATCAGATCCGCCCCCACGCGTTCCACTCGATCAAACCGAAAGCGATACGCGTCTGTCAACTTCGCCACCCCTTCGCCGCTGAAGATGGACGGGGCTTCGGCGCCGCCGATGATCATCGGGGCGATGAAGAGCAGCATCTTCTGCCAGAGGGCACGGCGGATCAGCTCCGCGTGTATCACCGCGCCGCCTTCGGCGAGGACGCTGCGGATGCCGCGGGCGTGCAGCTCGGCGAGCACCTGCTCCAGATCGACGCGGCCGTCCGTCGGCACCAGCTCCAGATCGGGATGGGCGTCGTAGCGCTCCGGGCGGCTGGTGAAGACGATGGTCCGGCCGTCGCGCAGTACCTGTGCGTGCGGCGGGAGCTCGCCGTCGCCGTCGAGCACCACCCGCGTCCACGGCGTGATCCCGGACGCCAGACCGAGGCGGCGGGTGAGCCGTGGATCGTCTTCGCGGATCGTGCCGCTGCCTACCAGGATCGCATCCATCTCCTCGCGCAGCACCAGGCCGCGCTCGCGCGCTTCCTCGCCGGTGATCCACTGCGAATCGCGGGTGACCGTGGCCAGCTTGCCGTCCAGCGTCATCCCTGCCTTGAGCACGACGAACGGCAGCTTCTGCGTCACCGACCAGACGAAGATCTCGTTGAGCCGCCGCGCCTCCGCTTCCAGCACGCCGGTGGTGACGTCGATCCCCGCCGCGTCCAGGCGGGCGATCCCGCCGCCGTCTACGACCTCGTGCGGATCCAGCATCGCCACCACCACGCGCGCCACTCCCGCTTCGATGATCGCCTCGGCGCACGGACCCGTACGCCCCTGGTGGCAGCACGGTTCGAGCGTGACGTACATGGTCGTCCCGCGTGGATCGCCACACTGCCGCAGCGCGTCCACTTCCGCGTGCGCTTCCCCGGCCCGCCGGTGCCATCCCTCGGCGATGACGACGCCGTCGCGCACGATCACGCAGCCGACCATTGGATTCGGGCTCGTGGAGTAGCGCCCCTGCTCGGCGAGGGCCAGCGCGCGGCGCATGAAGTCGTCGTCGGTCATCGGCGGGGATTGTATGAGCGGAAGGCTTGA
>JAXDJK010000544.1:0-3686 GCA_034665665.1 Acidobacteriota bacterium | reverse complement strand
CTCGCCGAGGAACTCCGAGGAACCCGAGGAACTCCGAGGAACTGCCTCTTACGCCGGCACGATCATGACCGGCACCGTGGCGTGCCGAATGATGTCCAGCTTGCCGTCGCTGGGGTTGCCTTTGGCGTTGAGGAAGAGGGCGTCGGCGTCGGATTTGGCGGCGTAGCGGAGGAGCTCTTTGGCGGCGTCGCTGCCGCGGACGATGACCCGTTTGATGGCGATCGGGTCGGGGGCGACGAGGCTCTTCTGCATCGCCTCGGCGCGGGTGCGGTCGCTGTCGGTGCAGACGGTGACGAGGTGCACTTCGCCCCGATCGCGCTCAGCCATGCGGTAGGCGAGGTCGAGCGCGGCATGGGATTTCTGTTCGAGATGGACCGGCACGACGAGGCGGCGCATGGCCTCGCGCTTCCGGGTGCCGTAGCGGATGGCCATGACCGGAGCGGGCGGGTCGGCCAGGACCACTCGAGTGGTGGAGCCGACGATGAGATGGGCCACGTGATGGCGCGCGTGCGTGGCGATCACGATGAGGTCGACCCCTTCCTCCTTCGCCGTGCGGCAGATCTCGTTGCCGGGGTCGGGCGCCTTGCGGACGATCAGGCGCGTGGTCAGCGAGGCGTCGACCCGCCTGACGCGCTCGCGCAGCCGCTCCAGCTCCTGCTGCTCGGCGTACTCGTAGAGTGAGGGATCAGCGGGGAAGCGCAGTTCACCGGGATGCGAGGCCCAGGTCATCCGGATGTGCAGGATCACCAGCTCGGCCCCCGTCTTGCCGGCGATGCGCACGGCATCGTCGAACAGCCACTCGGCCGCGGTGGAGAAGTCGGTGGGAATCAGGATGCGGCGGAACATCTCCGGCCACAGCTTACCTTGCGACGGCTGCCGTAGGCGACTGCGTTCCGAACGTGACCATTGGCTGGGCTGCCGGCTGGGCGGCCGCCGCGGTCACCGGAGTACTGGCCGGCGCAGGGGTCACGATGTAGCGAATGACCGTCTTCGGCTCCGCTTCGGTCTCTGCAATCTGCAGCATGACCTGCTTGCCGTTGCGGTTCAGGGCCCTGCCGGGCACGAACGGGTCCTGCATGGCGTCGTTGAGGCGGATCTCCAGCGTGCGCCAGTCCTTCTGCGACGGCGGATACGTGTCGTCGGCCGGGAAGGCACGGAACTGGGCCAGGTAGGTGGTGTAGTAGTGGTAGACCTGCGGGAAGGAGTCGTCGGTGGCCATGGTGTAGACCTCGGCGCCTTCGCCGTACTGGTTGCGCACCATCACCGCATCGCGGCGGGTCAGGTCGTCGCGGTATTGCGCATCGGCGTAGACGGGGATGGCGTCACCGATCGTTTTGATCTCCTGCCGGGCGTCTACCTGCTTCTGGTCCGCCGGCGCCTCTTTGGCCGGCGCCTGCTCGACAGCCGCGCTCGACTCCGTACCGCCAGTGCAGGCGGACAGCGAGCCGAGCAGGAGTGCCGCGAGTGCCGCGGCGGTAAGGTTTCGAGAGGTCATCGGAGACTTATTAGAGCAATGGCTATGCCGGGGGAGGTAGGCAGTTGGCAGTAGGCAGTAGGCAGGGTGTAAGACCGGCTTTTGCCCCTGCCAACTGCCAACTGCCTACTAGTTGTTCTGCGCGTGCATTTGCACGATGCGATGGCGTTTGGCGTTGCTGCGCAGGCGTTCGAGGGCGGTCTGGCCGCCGTAACGGGCCACGAGCTGCTCGTCATAGAGGTCGGAGATGGAGGCCACGCTATCGAGGGAGGCGATGAGCTGCTCGCCGCGCAGGCGGCGGCCGAGGAACGAATGCGAGAAGAAGATGTCCCCGTCCACCAGGCTGAACGCGCCGAGCGGGACCTGCGCGTTGAGCACCAGCAGCTCCTGCATCAGCTCGAACGAGGGCTCCACGCCCTGCACGCAGAAGGCGAGGATCTCGATGACCGCGTCGTCATCGTCATGCGGATCGATCGAGATCTCCAGCACGGTCGAGCCGTACTTCAGGTAGAAATCGCAATGATCCGCGTCGTCGAAGTGCTCGTCCACGAGCTCGTCGAGGTAGGACTTGACCAGGCTGTAGACTTCCTCCTGCGTCGTTGAATGGAACTGCTTCGTACGGATCGTCATCGGGGGCCATTATAGTCACATGATGGAGCAACACTTCGCACCCGAGCAGCGCCGCCGTCTGACCCTCAAAACCGGAAAAGAACGTGTCCTGCGGAACCGCCATCCGTGGATCTTCGCGGGGGCGATCCACGACGAGCGTGGCCCGGAGGACGCGGCCATCGCCGACCTCTTCGATGGCGAGGGCAAGCGTCTGGCCTCGGGCTTCTACTCGCGCCACTCGCAGATCCGTCTGCGTGCGCTGACCTTCGCCGAGGAAGAGCTCACGCCCGACCTCCTGCGCCAGCGCATCCGAGCCGCGATCGCGCGGCGGAAGCGTTTCTTCGGGGAGGGCACGAACGCCGCGCGGCTCATTCACGCCGAGGGCGATGACCTCAGCAGCATCGTCGTCGACCGCTACAACGACCTTTTGGTGGTTGAGATCGCGAATCGCGGTGTGGAGCTCCTCAAGCCGCTGATCGTGGAGACGCTGCGCGAAGAGCTCGCGCCGCGCGGCATCTACTTCAAGAACGACCTGCCGGTGCGGGGGCTGGAACGGCTGCCGACGGAAGGGGAGTGGCTGGGGGAAGGCGAGCCGGTGGCGGACGTGCACGAGCACGGGCTGCGCTTCCGCGTCGAGCCGGCCGAGGGGCAGAAGACAGGGTTCTTCCTCGACCAGCGCGAGAACCGGCAGATCACCCGCGAGCTCGCGAGGGGACGGCGCGTGCTCAACCTTTTCTCGTACAGCGGCGCGTTTGGTGTGTACGCGGCGGCCGGCGGTGCGACATCGGTAGAGAACGTGGATGTCTCCGCCGCCGCGATCGAGCTGGCCCGGCAGAATCATGCTCTCAACGGCACCGAGGCCACGTTCACGGTGGCGGATGTCTTCCAGTACGTCCGGCGCCGCGACGGCCGCGAATGCGACCTGCTGATCTGCGACCCGCCCGCCTTCGCCAAAAGCCGCGGCGACGTGGACCGCGCCGCCCGCGGGTACAAGGACGTCAATCTCTTCGCCCTCGGCAAGGTCGCGCCGGGCGGCCTGATGATGACCTTCTCCTGCTCCGGCCACATCTCTCTCGATCTCTTCCAGAAGATCATCTTCGCTGCCGCCCTCGACGCCGGCCGCCACGTGTCGTTCGTGCGCCGCCTGACTTCCGCGGAGGACCATCCGGTGTCACTGTTTTGTCCCGAAGGGGAGTACCTCAAGGGATTTCTGCTGGAGGTGCGGTAGTACCATTCCGCTGCGATGACCACCCTCACGTCCGTCCCGATTCCGCGCGTGTCCCGGGAGATCACCGTCGCGTACCTCGGCGATCTGTTGCAGAGCGCGGGCTTCATCGACGACCGGCAGCGCGGGGACATCGAAGCGGCGGACCGGCAGTGGCGGGCGCAGGTGCGCACGGCCAAGGGCCGGCTCGAAGACGAACAGAGCCCGTTCAAAGTGATCGCGGCGCTGAATCTCACCGATGCCAGCGGCAACGCCACGCGCATCGATGACTTTCTCATGGCGCGGCTGCTCGCCGAAGACGCGCACCTGCCCTTCTACAAGATCGACGCGCTGAAGCTCGACGTGGCGTTGATCGAGACCAAGATTGCCCGGCCGTTC
>JAXDJK010000543.1:0-2682 GCA_034665665.1 Acidobacteriota bacterium | reverse complement strand
GGCCCGCGCGCTCTCGACCGGCCGCACGCGCACCGTCGGCGTCGTGGCCCCGTTCTTCACGCAGCCGTCGGTCGTCGAGCGGCTGCGCGCCGTCTCACGCGTGATCGCCGCTGCCGGCTACCAGCTCGTGCTGTTCGACGTCGAGGGGCCCGACCGCTTCGTCGACCTCGCCGTCGGCGGCCGGCTCGATGGCCTGCTGTGCGTCTCGCTGCGGCCCTCCGACGAGGAGCTCGAGCGCTTCGCCGCCGCCGCGGTGCCGGTCGCGCTGATCGACGCGCAGCACCCCGGGCTCCCCGGCGTGTACATCGACGACGTCGACGGCGGCCGGCTCGCCGCCGAGCACCTCCTCGGCCTCGGGCACCGCCGGATCGCCTACATCGGCGACGAGGAGACCAACCCGTACGGGTTCACCTCCAGCGCCCGGCGCCGCATCGGCGCCGCGTCCGCGATCCTGGCCGCGGGCGAGCAGATGATCGTCCGCCGCGGGCAGCACAGCCGCGAGCACGCCCGGATCATCGCCGCCGAGCTGCTGGCGTCCGCCGAGCCGCCAACGGCCATCTTCGCCGGATCCGACCTGCAGGCACTGGGGGTGCTCGAGGCCGCCGAGGCCGCCGGGCTCGCCGTCCCCGGCGACCTGTCGGTGGTCGGCTTCGACGACATCGAAGTTGCCCGGTACGCCGGGCTCACGACCGTCGCCCAGCCGCTCGAGGAGAGCGGCACCCTGGGCGCACGCCTACTGCTCCGGACACTCGAAGGCAAAGGTGGAGCCGTCGAGAAGCTGGAGCTGCGTCTCGTGGTCCGCAAGACGAGCGGAATCGTGGGATGCGAACCGGCGCGGCGGGTAGGCCGCGTGTGGCATCAATCCGCCGAGGCAATCGGACAAAGGGGAGCTCAGTGTCCAGACGTCTGACGATTTGGGCGAGTGCGTTGGCATTCGCCTGCGCTGGCGTTGTCGCAGGTTGCGGCAGCAGCGACAGCGGAGGGGGCGGTAGCAGCGGCTCGAGCGGTGGCGACAGCGGTGCCGGTTCGACCGGCGGCGCGATGGACATCGACCCCAAGTCGATGGACGGTGCCAAGGGAACAGTCACCTACTGCCTGGGCAAGGACACCGCGGGCAACGCTCACGCGATGATCGACGCCTTCAACAAGAAGTACTCGAGCCAGGGCCTGACCGCGAAGCTCTTCGAGTTCCCGGCCTCCGCCGACGAGCAGCGCAACCAGTTCATCCAGCGCCAGCAGGCGAAGTCGGGTGACTGCGACGTCTTCTCGGCCGACGTGATCTGGACGGCGGAGTTCGCCTCCCAGAAGTGGCTCTACGACCTCACGCCGTACATGGACCAGAAGAAGTCGGAGTTCATCCAGGCGCCGATCGAGACCGTCACCTACGACGGCAAGATCTGGGGCTCCCCGGAGTCCAGCGACTCGGCGTTCATCTACTACCGCACCGACAAGACCAATGGCCCGCCGGCGACCTGGCAGGAGCTCTACAAGGACGCCGAGACCAACGGCGGCATCGTGTTCCAGGGCGCGCCGTACGAGGGCCTCACCTGCGACTGGCTCGAGCTGGCGTTCGCGGCCGGCGGCTCCGTGATCTCGGACGACGGCAAGAAGGCGACGATCGACTCGCCGGAGAACGTCGCGGCCACGAAGGCGATGGCCGACGTGATCAAGAACGGTGGCGCGCCGAAGGCGGTCACCACCTACATGGAGCCGGAGTCGCTCACGGCGTTCCAGACGGGCAAGTACACGTACATGCGCAACTGGCCGTACGCCTACGCGCTCAACCAGAAGGCCAAGAACGTCAAGGGCAAGTTCAAGGTCGCGCCGTTCCCGACGTGGGAAGGCGGCGGCAAGGCCGGCATCCTCGGCGGTCACAACAGCGTGATCTCCGTGTACTCGAAGAACCCCGGCGCCGCTCTGTCGATGGTGGACTTCATCGGGTCGCCGGAGATCCAGAAGATGTACGCGGCGCAGTACAGCCTGGCCCCGGTGCGCACCAGCGTCTACGACGACCCGGCGGTCCAGAAGGCACTGCCGTTCTCGGACGAGCTCAAGCAGGCGATCTCGCAGGCGAAGGCCCGTCCGGTCTCGCCGGTGTATCCGCAGATCTCGCAGGCCATCTACAAGAACGTCAACAAGGCGCTCTCGGGTCAGATGACCGCGGAGGATGCGATGAAGCAGGCCCAGTCAGACATCGAGAAGGCGCTTTCGACCTTCTAGACCATGGCTGAATCTGCCTCCATCCAGGCAGGCACGCCGGAACGGCGGCGCTCCCGAGGTCTCTCGGAGCGCCGCCTGGCGTTCTTCATGGTGTCGCCGTCGATGCTCCTCATCGCGTTGGTGGCGGCGTATCCCATCTTCTACGCCATCTGGCTGTCCCTGCACGAGTACAGCGTCCGGACGGCCGGGCTCTCCCGGTGGGCCGGAACGCTGGGGCTCGGCAACTACTCCGACGCCCTCGCGAACAGCGAGTTCTGGTCGGCGTTCTTCACCACGCTGATCTTCAGCGCCATCAGCGTCACGCTCGAGTTCCTGATCGGCCTCGCCATGGCCATGGCCATGCACGCGGCATTCAAGGGTCAGGGCATCCTGCGCACGGTCGTGCTCGTGCCGTGGGCGATGCTCACGGTGGTCACCGGCATCATGTGGCGGACGATCTTCGAGTCGCCGCAGGGCCTGGTG
>JAXDJK010000542.1:0-6757 GCA_034665665.1 Acidobacteriota bacterium | reverse complement strand
CATGTATCCGCGCTCGAGCGGCTTCTCGCCCGCGTAGAGCGTGCGTTGAAGGACGACGGTCTGTTGTATCTCGACTAATTCATGGGGCCATCGCGCAATTACTGGACGGAGTTCCGCATTCGCTGGTATCGCGCCCTCTACGAGTTTTTCCCTCGCAATGTCCGCTAACATACTGGCGATGCTGTTCCCCTATCTGCACGTGGAGCGGTTGACCGACGAACAGGTGCGGATGGTCATCGATGCGGAGCGCGCGTTACTCAAATCGGGCGCCGCGCACTTTCACGCCGTCATCGTGGCAGCAAAGAAACGGTCTGCACCCGCACGGCTGTTCGGTCGCATGCGTCATGCGGTGGAGGGACGCCTCCCGCGGCGACACGCGAGGCGCGCACGCTGATTCGCTATTTCCGTGAGCGGAAGGGGCGCGTCCGGCCGAACGACCCGTAGTACCGATCCCCGGAGACGTGTATCCAGTAACGGCCGTCAAAGGGTCGTGTCCATCTTGTCCGCGGGGTGATCCAGGGCTCGCACGGCGTCGAGGTAAGTCGATGGCATGAGCAGCTGCTGGATGATCGAGCGTAATCCCGCGCGGACGAGAAGGGGATAGATCCGAAGGAAGGGGCGCAGCCACGGTGCGCGGTTGAGTCGCAGCAGGGCTCGAACATGGTCAGGGCTCAGGATGGCCTGGACTCGGAGCAGGAGCTGGTAGCGCCAGGGGCCGAGGTGATTGCGGTACTGGGCGTAGAGCGCTGCTGTGCCGTCGCCATGGACGAGATCGCGGTGCAGGTGGCGCTCGCGATCGGCTTTCCAATCAGCGTACGTCCGCGGGAGGTCGGGGATTTGGAGGCCGGTGCCGACGCGGTGAAAGACGTCGTAGAGCTCGCGCTGCTCGTCTGCAGTCAAGGGGCGCGCGAACATCTCGTGGGCTCTCTCGGAGTAGTCGATGAGCATGTAGAGCACGTCGCGGTGGGCCCAGTCGGGGATGTGTTGCCCGCGCTGTTGCTCGACGGCCTGGTGAACGGCTCGGATTCGATCGAGCGCGCGCGAGGCGGTGGCTCGGTCGGCGAAGACGATCTGCTGGGCGTAGGCTGCGGTGGAGAAGAGGCGGCCGATGGGATCGGCCGGTAACTTCCCGGTGAAGAACAGCCAGTCCACTGCACGGTTGAGCGCGAACTCGGCGGCAGCGCCGGCGAAGACCAGGAGCACCATGTCTCCATCGCCCCAGATCCTTCGCACGACGGAGTCGCGATGGACGAAATCCGCAACGGTACCCCCGCTCGCGCCGCTCACCGCTCAGCCTTCACCGCGTCGATGTTGTCGTCATCCTCACCCTCTACCCAATCGAGCAGATGGTATGGGTCGATGCCGGCCAGGACGGGCTTGTTTGGCACCGTCGCTGTGATCGTCTGATCACCGGAGCGGATGCGGTGCTTCTGCAGGTAGAGCGGCGCGCTCAGCTCCGCGTGACCCTTTGCGGCGGGGCCGAAAACGCCGATCTCCACCCATTCGTCGATCGGCATGACGGTCTCGACGCCGGCGACGTCGGCGACGACCTTCCGCGCCTTCACGCGGAGCGTCACCTGCCAGGTGCCTGCGTTGGTCTGCTTGGCAGTGGCCCGGTCGGTCTCGAAGTTCCAGAAGGTGTTCACCTCGAACAGGTCGTGCAACAGCGGATGGAACGAGGCCGGGGTGACGGCCTGGAGCTCGCGATAGAGATCGAGGGTGGTAGCCAGGGGCGCCCCTTCCTTCTCGTGCTTCTCGAGCAGGCGGCGCAGGGCACGGTTCACCCGCTCCGCGCCGATGGATTCGCTCACTGTGAATAGCGCGAAGGGGCCCCTGCGGTACGACATGTACGGGTCGAGTCCCCGGAGCAACGGCTCCCCACGGCGGATGGGCGGGTAGGGAGAGGGCTGGCGCATGAAGCTCAGGAGCAGGCGAAGCTGCTCGCGTCCCCGGGCGTGTTCCACGGCCTTCATCCCGTAATACCAGGCCAGGCTCTCGGACATGACCGGGGCTCCCTCGACGAGCGCATACGGGACGGTCCACTGGTGAGCCATCTCGTGTGCCACGATGGCGAACGGGAGATCGAGGCTCTCCGGATCGTCCTTTGGAGCCCAAAGGGAGAAACCCTCGGCGTGGCTGATCATGCTGGTATCGGCGTGCATGCCGGTACCGTTGCCGGGACGCTCGACGACGGTGAGATGGCGGTACCGGTAGGGGCCGAACTGTGTCGTGTAGTAGTCGAGGGAGGCCCGGATGCTCCGCACGACCCGCTCCAGGTGCGCCGTATGCGCCGGGTGGTGGAAGATCCGGATGGCCACGTTTTGCCACCGCGCTTCGTGTACGGCATAGCGGGCGGAGAAGAAGGCGTAGTCGTTGCCGATCGGACCGTCGGTCACGTAGTGGAAATAGCGGCGTCCGTGTTCCATCCATGTCCGGCGCAGCGCTCCCGGCGCGACCGCGACCTGGTCCTCGTCGGTGCTCATCACCGCTTCGAAGGCGATCCCTCCGCCTCGATCGATCCGCTCTTCGGCGTCGTAGAGCGAGGCGATCAGCGGGCGCGGGGCGAGCCTGTACGCCCGCCGGTCCGCGGCGCTCATGAGCTGGCGATCCCGCTGGTAGCCGATGGCGGGCAGCCAGCCGCGATTCGTAAAGTAGGTGCCGTTCGCCACGACGGAGGCGTCCACGCCGCGATTCGTGAAGCCACGCGGCTGGACATGCACCTCGAAGTTCATCCGCAGGGACTGGCCGGGCTGGAGCGGCTTCGCCAGCGCGTAGATCCGGTGGCCGCGATCGTCGTCGCCAACCACGAGCTTCGCGGGTCGGTCGAAGGCCAGCGCTCCCACTCCTCGCACGGTGGCCACGTGCACCGCGTCGATTGCCGCGGCGGTGCTGTTCACGAGGCGATAGGTGCCGCGGATGTCCACGGCCCGCCGCTGGGGATGGATCTCGATGCGCAGGCTGGTCCCGGTCAGCCGCGGCTGCGGGATTTCGGCGTACCGTCCGTAGCGCCGCTCGTATTCGGCTCGGCGCTCCTTCGTTTCGAAGGCGGTGCGGTACTCGTTGAGCACGTTCGTGTTGTAGAAGATGAACCCGCCCAGCGCGAGGATGAGCGCCACGGCGGCAGCGGCGGTCCACGCGGTGGGACGTGTGAAACGACGGCGCGCCAGCTGGAGGCGCACGGCGAGGCGCCGTTCGCTTCCGCGCACCCAGAGCAGCCTCGCTGCGACAGCCAGGAGCAGCGCCCACGCTGCCCAGTAGAGCTTGAACCACAACCAGGGCGCGATGGACGGGCCGAAGCCGCGCATCTCCGTGTACGACCACCCCGGGCCGGCACCGTAGATGAGCAGGTTGTGCTCGATGCCGAACATCGAGGAGAGGGCGATGAAGACGTAGGCGCCAATGGCCGCCAGGTGACCGAGGTACTTCTGGTCCACCAGCACGTGCACGACGAGCACGAGCAGAGCGAAGAGGAGGTATTCGGGAAGCTGCAGGCCGAACAGGGCCTTCAGGTAGAGCCCGAGCTCGAAGTCGTGATGATCGGGGATCACCTGCGCAAGCATCCCGGCCGCCGTCTGGACTGCCGTGAACGCGACGAGCACGAAGCCGAGCCCGAGGAACTTGCCGAGGAGCGGGGCCCATTCGGACCCGGGCATGGTGTCGGTGATCTCGCCGAGTCCCGCTTCGCGTTCCCGCCAGACCAGCTCGCCCGCGAAGTAAACAATGAGCAGCGGGATGATCACCCAGCGGCTCATTTCCGCCGACAGCGGGGCGGTCAGTTCGTTGATGACGCGCACGGTCGTGGGCACCAGTGGGACGCCGTTGGTCTCCATCTGATCGATCACCACAGCGATGGTCAGCAACGGGATGACGACCAGCAGGGCCAGCCCGGCCCAGCTCCAGGCGATCGTCCGGAACGATGTCGACGCGATGGCGAGGGTCTGGCGCGCGTGGAGGGCGAAGCCGAAGGTGCGAGGCGGGACACCGGTTCCTCGGAGTTCCTCGGAGTCCCTCGGAGTTCCTCGGAGTTCCTCGGTTTCAGGGCGCGCTCGCCGAGGAACTCCGAGGAACCCGAGGAACCGGGTGGTGGTGGCAGTACGGTGCACGAAGGAAAACCGCAGGTACGTTAACGCGAGAGCGGCCAGACCGACGCCGAGCCACAGCAAGCGGTTCGTCAGCACCGTGCCTTGCAGCTCGAGGAGGCGTGTGCTCTTCTCGATGGTCGTCCATAGATGCGACAGGTCGGAGAGGATGAAGTGGACTCCGATCGGATCCAGCAGGTTGGCCAGGTCCTGTCGTCCCTGAAAAAGGAGGAAGAGGCTGACGACGTAGGACATGAAGAAAAGCAGCACACTGCCGAGGTAGCCGGTCATGGGGCGGCCGCTCCGCGCGGCCAGGGAGAACTGGATGGCCGTGGCGAAGAAGGCGTTCGGCAGCGCGAGGAAGGCGTAGGCGGTGAGGGATGCGGCCGGCCGGAATGGGCCGATCAACGCGGCATCCACGCCGGGCCAGTAGACGGCCAGCAGGATACCGAGCTGCACGGCGAGCAGGAGCAACGCGTTGAGAACGAAGGCGGCCAGGAACCGTCCGCCGAGGTACTCGGCCTTGGTCGCGGGGACGGTGTAGGTGAGGGGATGCATGCCGGTGGCGACGTCCCGCGCTGCCGCTTCGCCGCCGATGGCCGCGGCCACCAGAAGCCAGACCAGGCTTCCCACGACGGTGGTTTTCGCGACAGCGAACGGCGAGTTGATGAAGAACTCGTCGTGCAGCGCCTCGGCGAGGGTGCCGTCTCTCGTCATCAGGAACGAGATCACGAGCAGGGCCGCGAAGAAGGCCCAGGTGGAGACCCGGCGGACCTGGTAGGCGAGCTCGAAACGGAAGATCTCCCGGAACTTCAAGCCATTGCCCCCGACTGCTCGTGGCGCCGGCCGGCCATGACACTGAAGTAGACATCCTCGAGATCCGGCTCGACCGGCTCGAAGCCGGCGCCGGGGGACGCCTCCGCATGCACGTGGACGACGGTGCGTCCGCCGAGGAGCTTCGTGGAGATGACGGTGTGCTCCCGTTCCACCTCAGCCAGCGCGCTGCGCTCGATCACCCGCCGCCAGATCTGTCCCTTCAATCCTTCCACGGCGCGCAGCGGCTCGGTCTCCAGCAGGATCTCGCCGCGGTTGAAGATGGCCATGCGGGTACAGAGCTCCGAGACGTCCTCGACGATGTGAGTGGACAGGATGACCACGCTGTTCTCTCCCAGCTCGCTGAGCAGGTTGAGGAAGCGCACCCGCTCCGCCGGATCCAGCCCGGCCGTTGGTTCGTCCACGATCATCAGCTTCGGATTGCCGAGCAGCGCCACGGCCACGCCGAAGCGCTGGCGCATACCGCCCGAGTAGCCGCCCAGCTTCTGCTTGCGCACCTCCCACAGGTTCGTCTGCCGGAGGAGCGCCTCCACCATTTCGCGGCGCGGTCCGCGCTGGAGGATCCCCTTGAGAATCGCGAAGTGTTCGAGCAGCTTCTCCGCGCTCACCTTCGGATACACCCCGAACTCCTGCGGCAGGTATCCAAGCGTCTCCCGCACAGCGTCCTTCTGTTTCACGACGTCGATGTCGCCGAGCTGGATGCTGCCGCTGTCCGGCTCCTGCAGTGTGGCGATCATCCGCATCAGCGTGGACTTGCCGGCCCCGTTTGGTCCGAGCAGGCCGTACATGCCCGCCGGAATGGTGAGGGTGACGTTTTTCAGCGCCTGCACGCCGTTGGGATAGGTCTTCGATACGTCGCGAATGTGTAGTTGCATCGTTGCGGTACTTTACAACGCAAAGACGTTGGCGGCAACGACGGTGGCGGCACCAGAAAACATCTCCAGCAGCACCGTGCCGTCACGGCATAATGAAGTACGGCGATCTCTCCCGCGACCAGGAGGAACTCATGAAGCTTACGAGACTGATCCTCGTCTGTACCCTGTTGCTGCTGGCGTCGTACCCGGTCTTTGCGCTTCCTCAGTGCAAGGAATGCGTAAACAACAGATGCGCCTACACGGGCAGCGGCGTGGAGGTTTGCACCGTTGTAGGAGGTATGTGCCAGTTCAACCCCACCAGTCCCTGTAGCCCGTTTGCCCCCGAGAGACCGGTACTCGCCGACTGGACGGTCGCATCGGTCGAGATCAGCTGTCCAGCGCTGGACACAGAGATCGTCACAACTTCAGCCAACACGGCCGAAGTCCACGCGCACGAAACCGCTGAAAAGAAGTAACCCTACCAACATCGCCAATGGCGGGAGAGATCGCCCCCCTTCCGAGAATGAAGACCGTGCGCGCGTTTGCCCTTTCCTCAGCCCTGCTGCTCACCCTGTCCGCCCCCGCCGCCACTCTCAACGTGGAGGTGAGCCGCAACGGTTTCACCGGACCGATCGAAATCGCAGTGGCCCCGCGACTCGAAGGAAGGGCTCCGGAGTGGTCGGCCATGAAGCGCCTCGCCAGCGACAAGTCGGCTGTGACGTTTCCTGGTCTGGCGGCAGGGCTGTACATCGTGCTGGCGAGCGGACCGGAGCCGCTGCAGCGCCTCAGCGCGAAGTCGAACCTCGGCTCTGCCGGCGGCACGATTCGCCTGGCCATTCCGAAGACCGAAACGGCAGTGCGGGTGACACTGGGCGGGGAAGAGCTCCCTCGGGCGGCAATCGCTCTCACCCATCACGAGCTGCACTGGGGCATGGACGTCGCGACCGATGAGCACGGGCGTTTCGCGGGACCGCTATGGGAGCCGGGCCT
>JAXDJK010000541.1:0-3329 GCA_034665665.1 Acidobacteriota bacterium | reverse complement strand
CCCGGCGGCGGGGCAGGGGCGGAAGATGGCGTCGTCGAAGCCGGCGCCGGTGATGGTGATCCGCTCCGGGGCGACGCCGAAGGCGCGGACGGTATCGTCGAACGATTGGGGCGTGAGCACGCAGACGGCATCGAGCTGCTGTACGCCAGGCATCACGTGTGGGGCGAGGTGCGGCGCTTTGACGAGTTGCCGCAGCTCGGCGTTATGGGAGGTGGCGATGACCGGCACGTCGTGGAAGACCTGGCGGGCCAGGGCCGTCATCAGCCAGAGGTGGTGCGCGTGCACGAGATCGGGGCGAAACGTCTCCCGCACCCGTTCCATGACCCTGCGCGCCGAAGCGCGGTATTGCGCGATCTGCTCCTCCGTCATGCGCGAGAAGATCGTCGTGGCGTAGGGCATGACGTCGCTGTTGCCGGGCAGCGGAAACGGTGCTTCGGGCGAGGGAAACGCCACCACCGAAACCTCGTCATCGCGCAGCGGCGGGATCTCCGCGGCCGTCGTATCCGGCGTCGAGGCCACGATCACGTGCTGCGCGTAGCCGCGCTTCGCCGCCTCGCGGACCATCGCGCCGAGGAACACGCCGCTGCCCGAGCGGCCGGGCCGCTGCGACAGGATGTGCAGGATCTTCATGGATGGGAGAGCGCCACCAGATTGCTGTGGAACATGATGGTCTCGTCGTGATCGATCACGCGCAGCCCGGTCATCGCGATCAGCTCCTCCATCCGCTCGCGGGTCATCCGGGAGAAGCCGGGATTGTGCAGGGCGATGTCTTTGCGCACATCGCCGTAGTGCACCACCGCCACGCCGCCCGGCCGCAGTACCCGTTCGATCTCGTGCAGGTAGCCCTCGATCACCTCGGGCTCCAGGTGGACGAAGACGTCGAAGGTGAAGACGAAATCGACCGTGCCGGTGGGCACGCCGTGCATCTCCGCGCCGGTGGTCTGGTACGTGGTGAGGCGCACGTCGGGGAAGCGCTGGCGGAGGTAGAAGAACGCCTCGGGGTTGAACTCCACCACGATCAGATGGCCGGCACGCGCGAGGTACTGCGTCCATCGTCCGCCGCCGCTGCCGATCTCCACGACCCGCATGCCTTCCAGAAAGTAGGGATCGAGGAAGCGCTGCCGTACCTCCACGAGCGGGCCGAAGGTCTCGGGATTGCCCCAGCGGTCGCCGAAGTTTCGCTCGTTCTCATCGGGCGTGAACGAGGCGATCATGCCGCCCCACTTGCGGTTCCACGGCAGGTCGGGCATCAGGCACTCCCCACGGCGGCGCGGAAGCGGCGGGCGATTGCTTCCGGCTCGTGCGGTACCCGCGGCGCATCGCCGTCGGCTGTAGGCGCGACCTTGATCAGGAGGAACGACGGGCCGTGCGAGGCCAGGATCTCGTCCAGCACGCCGCCGTCGAGCAGGCCGTGGATGAGCCGCACGTGCGCGTAACCGGCAGCATGCGCGAGGGCGGCCAGGTCGACGTGCGCCGAAAGCGAGCGCTGGCCGCCGGTCGAGCCATAGCGCTCGTTGTCGAGGACCACGTGCACGAGGTTGCCGGGCCGCTGGTCGGCGATCATGGCCAGCGTGCCGAGAGCCATCAGCAGGTTGCCGTCGCCGTCGAGGACCACCACGCGCCGGGTGGGATTGGTCAGCGCCAGTCCCAGGCCGATGGATGAGGCCAGGCCCATCGACCCGAGCATGTAGAAATTCTCGGGCCGGTCGCGCGCCGCGCAGGCCTCGCGGCTGATCCAGCCGTTCGCCGTGACGACGAGGGCGTCGCCGAGCCGCGCCAGGATGGCCGCGATGGCGTCAGCGCGGTGGATCACGCCAGCACTCCGGGCCGGATCACCACCACCACCGCGCTCCGCTCCGCATCCATGATCGCGATGGCGTCGGCCAGGTCGTTCGGCAGCGTCTCGGCGTCGGGGACGAAGTAAGGGATGCGCAACGCCTCGAGCAGCGGCAGCGTCGTCGCGCCGATCACGCGGTGCTCCGGCGAGTCCGTGGCATCGGCGCCGCGCCATCCGACGATGAGCAGCAGGGGCAAGCGATAGATGGCGATGAGCGTGGCCAGCGGGTTGATGGCCAGGGCCAGGCCGGTGTTCTGGAGGAAGAGCGCCGTCCGCCGTCCGCCGAGGTACGCGCCCGCCGCGAGGCCCACCGCCACGTGCTCGGAGACAGCCGGCACGTACTGCACGTCCGGCCGCGCTTCCGCCTCGGCCAATAGCGTGCGCAGGGTGGAATCGGGGACGCCGCTGAAAAAATCGAAGCCGGCATCGAGGAGCAGATCGAGGAGGGTGCTTGAGACCTGGGCGAGCGGCGCCGCGGCGGCCTCCTGCGCCACGCTACTCACTTTACGACCTCCGCGCGCAATTCGCCGCGGAGGTCCGTCTCATGGCCTTGCAACTCGAAGATGCTCTTCATCGGCATGAGGTGATCCTCCACCGATGCGGTCGAGCCGCTGCGGAGGATCTGCGCGTACGCGAGCTCCATGGCCCGCAGTGCGGAGCGGAGACCCTGGTTGGCGTAGATGACGATCTTGAAACCGAGCGCCGCCAGCTCGTTGGCCGTGACCTCGTAGTACGTGGTCGGCACCGACACCAGCGGCGTGACGCGATCCCAGGCCCCGGCCACGCTGGCCAGCTCGTCGACGGTGGTCGCTTTGCTGTGGATCAGCACCGCGTCCGCGCCGGCGTCGGCATAGGCGCGGGCGCGCAGGAGTGCTTCGTCGCGTCCACAGCCGGCGATGAGCGCCTCGGTGCGGGCGATGATGGCGAAGTCGCTGCTGCGCTGCGCGCGCTTGCCGGCGGCGAGCTTGTCGAGGAAATCGTCGATGGAGGCGAGCTCCTGCCGGCCGGCGATGAAGGAGTTGAGCTTGGGGAACTGCTTGTCCTCGATGCAGACCGCGGCCACGCCGGCCGCTTCGAACTGCCGCACGGCGTGGGCGAACTGCGTACCCTCGCCGTAGCCGGTATCGCAGTCGACGAGGATGGGGATGTCGACGGACGCGCACATCTCGCGCGCGGCGGCGAGATGGTCGCTCTGCCCGAGGATCGAGGCATCGGGCACCCCGTGTGAGGCCGAGATCTCGAAGCTGCTCGACCAGACGCCGTCGAAGCCGGCCCGCTCGGCCATTTTCGCGCCGAGCGCGTTGTGCGCCCCCGCAATCCGGGCGATGCCCGGCCGGTCGAGCAGCCGGCGAAGGTGTGCAGCTCCGTTGGACATCCACGTTCTCCTGTTGAGGATTTATTAAGGAGTGACGGAGAAGGCGCGGTCCCTACCCGGAATTGGTGGTACGGCGGTTCCTCGGAGTTCCTCGGGTTCCTCGGAGTTCCTCGGAAT
>JAXDJK010000540.1:0-6977 GCA_034665665.1 Acidobacteriota bacterium | reverse complement strand
ACTTCGGTCTGGTGCGGGAGTCGTTGCGGGAGCGGGCCTGGCTGCTCGAGCACGTGCCGGCGCTGGTCCACCGACTGGAGATCCTGCTGCCGCTCTACCGCGACAGCCCGCGGGGCAAGGCGACCGTCCGGCTCGGCCTGACGCTGTATGACCTGCTTGCAGGACGCGCAAATATTGCCAGGCACCGTTTCATCCATGCGCAAGAGCTCGCGACGCGGGCGCCGCTCGTCACCGACGGCCTGGAGGGCGGCTTCTCCTACTGGGACGCGCAGGTGGACGACTTCGCGCTGGTGCGCACCGTCATCGCCTCCGCCATCCGCGACGGCGCCACCATCCGCGAGGAGACGCGCGTGGATGGGTTGCGCCGCGACGGCGAAGGCTGGATGGTGCGGACCCGCCAGGGCGATGAATCGCGGTTCGATCTCGTCGTCAACGCCGCCGGGCCGTGGATGAACGAGTTGCTGCGCGCGAACGGGATCCGCGCGCCGTACATCCTCTCGCTCGTGCGCGGCTCGCACCTCGTGCTCACCCGGAAAGTGGCCGATCCCGGTCTGCTGCTGCAGTCCACTACGGACCGGCGGGTCTTCTTCGTCCTGCCGTGGAAAGGGACCACGCTCGTCGGGACCACCGAGGTTGTGCAGCGCGAGCTGCCGGATGGCGTGCGCGCCAGCGACGAGGAGATCGATTACCTGATCCAGCGCTTCAACCGCTATTTTCGCGAGCCGATCGGTCGCGACGACGTGGCCGGGACCATGGCCGGCGTCCGGCCGCTGGTGGGCCGGGCCACGAACCCGAGCGCGATCGACCGCGATTCACGGGTGGTGCGGAACGGCAACGTGATCAACGTCTTCGGGGGTAAGCTGACCACGTTCATGGCCCTGGCGCGGAAGGTCGGGCTGCGGGCGGACAATTACTTCGGCCACCCGCGGCAGGCGCGGGAGCCGGTGTTCGAGATCGATCGATGAAAACGCTGCTGCCCGCGCTCATGGCGCTCACGCTCGCATTCCCCGCCGCTGCCCAGGTCCTCGAGTCCATCGAGGTGCATCTGCTCGAGGTCGAAGCCTCCGTCGTCGGACGCGACGGAAAGCCGGTGGACGGACTGACCCAGGACGATTTCGCCGTCGAGATCGACGGCAAGCCGGCCGAGGTGACGAACTTCTTTGCCGTCCGCCGCGGCCGTGTCGATGACGGTGATCCCGCCACGCCGGAGCGGGTCGTCCCGGCGCGCATGACCATCTTCGTGGACGACATGCACCTCCATCCGATCGCCAAGGCCCATGCCATGCAGGCGCTGCGGCGGTTCGTGGAGAACGGGCTCGATCCAGCTGCCACCACGTCGATCGTCAGTTGGAACGGTTCGCTGAAGGTCGTGGTGCCGCCGACGAAAGACCGCGCGAAGCTTCTGGCCGGGGTCGCGGCGATCGCGAAAGAGCCCGGCCGGTTGCCGCCTCCCGAGGCCAGCGACGAAGCGTTCCTCGAAATGGTTGCCGAAAGCACCGACGTGCCGGAGCACTTCCGGGATCTGGCGCGCATGCGCAGCCTGCAGTCGACGCAGACCATGAAGGGCCTTTCGGAAGTGATCCGCAGCATGGCCGGCCTCACCGGGCGGCGCACGGTGCTGGTGGTGGGGCAGGGCTTGCCGATGGCCCGCCGCGAAGCCACGGACTCGCTGGTGGACACGGCGCAGCAGAGCGGCGTGGCCGTGTCCGCGCTCGATCCGTCGTTCAGCGAGGAACAGGGAGAGTTGTCGAAGCAGGCGTTACGCACGGCGGCCGCGGAGACCGGCGGGCGGCTGATCGAACATCAGAATGATCTCGGCCAGGCGCTGGCGTCGGTGACGGAGCAGGCCACCACGTATTACTCGCTGGCGGTTCGTGCGCCATCGGCCGCAAAGGCGTTCGACGTCGACGTGAAGCTTCGTAATCATCCGGACCTGCGCGTGACCACGGCCGGCCGCCGCGGAGTACCGACGATGGAGGAGCGGATCGCCAGCACGCTGCGTGCGCGCCTCTATTCGCGCGAGCAGGAGAACCCGCTCGGCGTGCTGGTGGCGCTGGTGCCGCCGCACAAGACCGGCGGTCGCTGTGCCGCGGCCTTTCAGGTGGCGGTGCCGTCGACCCAGTTGACCCTGCTGCCGGTGGGCGATGGCATGAAGGGCGAGATGGCGGTGCGCTTCGCCGTCCTGGACGATCGCGACAGCGAATCGGAAGTGCAGACCACGGCCAAGGAGATCTGGCCGGCCAAAGGGGAAGTGGTGCGGGAGACGGTGACGATCGGGCTGCAGCCCGGGCGCAAGTACGTGCTGTCGGTGGCGATCACGGATGGCCTGTCGCAGGAGACGAGCTACCTGCAGACGGAGATCGATTCGGCGGCGTGCCGGTGATGCGGGCGGTTTAAACTCCGCGCATGACGTTCATCCCCACCCTCAATACCGAAACGAAGTCGCGGCCGCGCCTTCCGCGGACGCTCGATCCGGTGGAGATCCGGATCCTCGGGTCGCTCATGGAGAAGCAGCTCTCCACGCCCGAGTACTACCCGCTGACTCTGAATGCGCTCGTCGCGGCGACGAACCAGAAGTCGAATCGCGAGCCGGTCATGGAGCTGGGTGAGGCGGAGCTGTCCCGCGCCCTGGACCGGCTGCAGGACGAGAAGCTGGTCTGGCGCGTCCTCAGCGGGCGCGCCACCCGCTTCGATCACAATCTCGACAAGGTCTGGAATCTCGACCGCCGCGAGAAGGCGCTCATGGCGCTGCTCTTCCTGCGCGGCCCGCAGACGTCCGGTGAGCTGCGCGGCCGCAGCGATCGCCTGGCCCAGTTCGAGACGGTGAGCGAGGTCGAGGAGCTCCTCCGCGACATGGCCGCGCACAGCGAGCCGCTCGTCCGACAACTGCCGCGCCGCCCCGGACAGAAGGAAGAGCGCTGGGCCCACACCGCCGGCGGCGCCATCGTCGAAGAGCCGATCGCCGAAAGCTCCGCCCCCGAAACCAGCCGCGGCGAGCCTCTCTCCGCACGCGTGGCGAGGCTGGAAGAGCAGGTCGCCGCGCTGAACGCGGCGCTCGCGGATCTCAAGGCCAAGCTGGGGGAGTAGAGCCCACACCAAAACCGCGCCGGACTACGCGGAGCGTTTGGAGTGCGGTGTCGCCACCGCTTTTGTACAGCCACAGGCGCTGCAAGTGTGAGTCACGCTGAACGTGTTTTCAGCACTGGCTGCGAGGGTGGCTATACGAAAGCGGTGGCGACACCGCACTCCAAACGCTTCGCGTAGTCCGGCACGCTTTTCGACGTTTCTCTACCGGGTGCGGAACCGGACGAAGGCGTAGATGCTCTGCGGTTTGTGGCCGTAGAGGGGGCTGTCTTCGAGCTTGTGGGTGTTGGTGTGGTAGTCGACGTTCACGCCGACGCCGCCCTTGTAGCGGTAGCCGCCCAGGAAGTCGAGGAGGTAGCCGACGGTGAAGTGGGAGGTGCGCTCGACGGCGGGGTCCAGCGCGTCACGGTCGAGGAAAAGGTCCTGGGGGCGGTCGACGGATTCTACGCGGGCGAGAATGGTGCTGCGGGCCGCCCGGAGGGCAACCTCGAAGCTCATGGCAGTCACCGCGGCGCGGGTCTCCTGCTCGCGGCGGGTCCACAGCGCGGTGGCGGCCACGGTGCCGCTGGCGTAGCCGAGGGAGGCGGAGGTGACGTCGCGCTTGGTCAGCTCGTCCTCGCCCAGCTCGCCGCGCGAGACCTGCACGGACGTGCTCGGGGTGGGCATGAGCGTGAGCCGCACGGACTGCGAATCGAAATCGCCGTCGTCGAACTCGGTGTGGTCGCCGGTGCTGATGGCGTCGTGGAACATGCTGCCTTCCAGCTTCAGGACCTTGCTGGCGTAGCCGGCGGTGACGACGCGAGTCTTGTTGTGGAAGGTCTCCTGGATGTCGTACGAGAACGGCGCGTCGGCGAAGTCGACGCCCGACGCCCGCAACTCGGCCGGCGCGGCGCCGAGAGCCGGATCGCCGACGGCAGCGGCGTAGACGTGCACGAAGGAGGCGCCGGACAGCCGGAAGGCGATCTCCGCCGCCGCTTCGCCAAACAGGTCGTGCGGCCGCATGTGGTCGATCAGGACGTCACCGCCCTCGGGGGAGACGAATTGCAGGATCTGCGGATAGCCCTCTTCCTTGATGGTGTAGGGCTCGAGCGAGATCCGGCCGCGCAGGACCACCGTGGTCCGGTCGCCGAGCCGGCCATGTACGCCGCCCGCGAACCAGTTGGTGGAAAAGACTTCGTTCCGCTGGTCGGCCGGTCCGCTCTCGCTCACGTAGGTAACGTGAGCGGAGAGGGCGTGGAAGAACACCCACGGCGAGGTGCCGTCGTTGGAGAGGACGTACGGGACATGGGTCCCGGGATTGGCCGTGGTGCCGGAGACGTGCCGCAGGAGGAAGGTCTCCTCGAGGGGCGGGTCGGTCTGCGCCAGGAGCGGCGCGGCCACGGCGAGAACGAGCAGCAGCAGGGTCAAACGCTTCATGTGTCGCGCATTGTGCAACAGACGAGCCTGCACCTTCAGTAGGCAGTAGGCAGTAGGCAGTAGGCAGGGCAGTTGGCGGTTGGCGGTTGGCAGGAGCTTGATGCCTGCCGAACCTTTTCCCCTGCCTACTGCCTACTGCCTACTGCCTACTGCCTACTGCCTACCAAATAGTGACGAATCCGTGACGGGAGCTTCCCGCGGTGCTGCGCATACTGAGAGGCTCGGGGGGAATCCATGAAATTGGTGACGGTCGTCCTGGCGGCGCTGATTGCTTCCAGCATGCTGGCTCAGACGGTGCGCGAGTCGGTCGAAGTGCGCGTCGTGGAAATCGAGGCGATCGTTCTGGACCGGGCCGGCAAGCCGGTCGAGGGGCTGACGAAGAACGATTTCGAAGTGACGATCGACGGCAGGCCCTCCGAGGTGACGAACTTCTTCACCGTCCGCCGCGGGTCCGTGCTCGACGATACGACGAACGAGGGCGGCATCGACATGCCCGGCGTGAAGGTCATGCCGGAGATGAACATCCCGACCCGGCTGCTCGTGGTCATCGACGACGTGCACATGAGCTCCGCGTCGAAGAAGCGGGCAATCGACGCGCTGCGCAAATACGTTGAGACGTCGATGGACGACACCACGACGGCCATGATCATGCGCTGGAACGGGACGATGACGGTCCGGGTGCGGCCCACGAGCGATCGCGCCACACTTCTGCGGGAGCTCACCGCGGTATCCCAGGAGCCGACCGCCTCGATTGCCACGCTCAGCGAGCGGACGCGCCTCATGCGCAGCGTGGACACTGCCATCCAGGAGGGAGGGGAGTCGAGAATCCCCGGGCTCACGACGGCCGACCTGGCACGCACCGTCCTGCGCGAAATTGATATGTACTCGATGCAGCAGCAGCACGACGTCGAGCAGACCATCGAGGCGCTTTGGGACCTCGTGGCCATGGCCAGCAGTCTGGACGGCCGCAAGGTGGTGCTGTACGTGTCCGAGGGCTTGCCGGTCCAGCCGGGCGCCGAGCTACGCGATTACGCGCTCAAGGTGTTCTCGAGTCATGCGCTGGATGATACGGGCACGACCCGCGTCGAAGATCTGCCCGGCGGGAACACGCTCGATTCCTCCCATTACGACGTCATGCCGGCGTTTCGCGGGCTGACGCAGCGGGCCCAGAGCTCGGGCGTCGTGTTTTCGGCGCTCGATCCGGGCGGCTTGCGCGGGTTCGAGGGGACGGGGGCGGAGAACGCGGCGGGCATGGCCTCGCTCGATACGACGCTGATCCGCAGCAACGCCTCGCAAGGCATGCGCATGGTGGCGGCGGAGAGCGGCGGGAAGTTCCTCGAGAACGAGAATGATCTCGACCACGCGGTGGCGATCCTGACCCAGAGCGTCTCGACGTATTACTCCCTCGGTGTGCAGCCTGCCTCGAAGCAGGCCATCGACATCCAGGTCTCCATCCGCGGCCGCAAGGACCTCCGGGTGGTCACGCCACGCCGGCGTGGACTGGTTTCCGAGGAGGAAGCGATCGCGAGCTCCATCCGGGCGCGCCTCTATTCGCGCGAGCAGGCCAATCCACTCGACGCGACGGTGGCCCTCGGTACGGCCTGGCCCAACGGCACGAAGTGTGTCGCACCGGTCCAGATCATGATTCCGCCGGAAAAGCTGACGCTGATCTCCTCCGGTCCGATGCGGCAGGGCGAGGTGTCGATCTATGCCGTGGCGCTCGACGATCATCAGCAGGAGTCCGAGATCCGCACCGTCAAGCGGTCGATTGCGCTGCAACCAGGCGACAGTTTCACCGAATCGGTCGTGTTCGGCTTCCAGCCGCGCCGCTATCTCATCTCCATCGCCATCGTGGACACCGCCACCGGCCTGACCAGCTATCTTCTGAAAGCGGTAGACGCGAAGATCTGTGGGAAGTAGCCGCCGGACGTAGCGAGGCGGGGAGGCGCGCATGGGGCAGATCGTCTTCGTCACGCTGCTGCTGGGGCTGACGATCGGAGAGATTCCGCTGGAGCTGCTGGTCACCGGCGATGTGGTGAAGGTCGAGCTGGTCGTGGACCGGCAGGTCATGACCACGTTGCACGGCCCGCCCTGGAAGACGCGCGTCGAATTCGGCGCGACGCTGGCGCCGCACCGCCTGGAGGCCCGCGGCTACGACGCGCAGGGACGGATGATCGCTTCGGCCGAGCAGAAGGTGAATGCGCCGTCGGCCGTGCGGCAATTGCAGCTGGTCATGGAGCGAAGGGACGGCCAGGCCTTCGCCCGCATTCTCTGGACGAACCTCGATGCGCCGAAGCCGGACGCCGTGGAAGCGCGCATCGACAGCCGGATCGTGCCGGTGGGCGACGACCTGCGCGTGCCGTTACCGGCGGCAGACGGCGAGAACGTGCATCTGCTATCGGTGACGGTGCATAGCGACGCGGGCGATGACGATGCGCAGCTGGTGTTCGGCGGTGCGTACGAGGACACCAGCACGG
>JAXDJK010000539.1:0-2551 GCA_034665665.1 Acidobacteriota bacterium | reverse complement strand
TAGTCCTTTCAGCAGGCGCGGCACGAATTTCACCAGACGCCGCGTGGGGTGTATCACGTACCGGATGGGTTTGCCCTGAGACGCGACGGACTGCACGACAGAGCGGACGGGTTTCTCCTGTCAGCGGGCGAAGATGGCCACGATCTTTTCCAACCACACCTGATCGGTTTCGTCGAAGGCGTCGAGTTGATCGCTGTCGACGTCAAGGACGGCCACGAGCACCCCGTCGGGGGCGAAGACGGGGACGACGATCTCGGAGCGGGAGTTGGGGTCGCAGGCGATGTGGCCGGGGAACTTCGTGACGTCGGGGACGATCACGGTTCGCTGCTCGGCGGCGGCGGTGCCGCAGACGCCTTTCCCGAATTCGATCTGCAGGCAGCCGACGGTGCCGATGTAGGGGCCGACGATGAGGCGGTCTCCGCAGACCCGGTAGAAGCCGGTCCAGTAGAAGTGGGGGAAGCGGTTGGCGAGGACGGAGTTGATCGTCGCCATCAGGGCGATGTCGTCGAGGGTGGCCCCTCCTTCATCCGACCAGATGGCGACGATCGCCTGCAAACATTCTTCGTAGGCTGTCGTCTTCAACGTCTGCGGTTCGGGCGCGCGGGCTGCGGAGCCAGGCGCGGGGCTTTGGTACCGGCCGTGATCAGCAGGAGCGTTCCGGCGATTGCAATGAGTATCTCGATCATGCCGTCCTCCAGATCCCTTGTTAGTGCAGCGTAGGTGCCACGCGCGTCAGCCGGCCGCCAGCCGGTAAACCTGATCGTATTGCCGTGCCGAGCGCTCCCACGAAAAGTCCGCCGCCATGCCGTTCGTCTGCAAGGACTTCCAGAGGCGCGTATCTCTGTACGAGAGGAGCCCGACCAAGGTTGCGAGATAGAGGTCGGAGGGGTCGGTGGTGACGAAGCCGAAGCCGGTCGCGCTGTCGGCGTTGGTGCCATCGAAAGGGGTCACTGTGTCCGCTAAACCGCCCGTCAGGCGCACCACCGGCACGGTGCCGTAGCGCAGGGCGTACATCTGGTTGAGGCCGCATGGCTCGTACATGGAGGGCATGAAGAGCAGGTCGCAGCCGGCGTAGATGCGGTGGGCGAGCTCGTTGTCGAAGCCGATCCAGACGCGGCAGCTCTCGGGATGCCGTGCGGCGATGGTGCTGAACGCGTGCTCGAGCTCCTGCTCGCCGCTGCCGAGGATCACCACCTGAAGGCCGGCGGCCAGGAGCCGGTCGAGGATGGGCACGAGGAGCTGGAAGCCCTTCTGGCCGACTAAACGGGAAATCACGCCGGCCATGGGGGTCTTGGTGCTGTAGGTGAAGCCTGCCTCCTTCGCCAGCTCGCGCTTGCAGCGCGCCTTGTTGCGCGTGGAGGAGGCGTCGTAATGCGCGGGCAGGAGCGGGTCGGTCTTCGGATTCCACTCCTCGACGTCTATGCCGTTGAGGATGCCGTGAAGCTTCGGCGAGACCGCGCGTAGCACGCCGTCGAGACCGGCGCCGTAGGCGGAGGTGCGGATCTCGTTTGCGTAGTTGGGCGAGACGGTGGTGACCTGGTCGGCGAAGAGGATGCCGGCCTTCATCGGATTGAGCGTGCCGAAGTGCTCGAGCGCGTCGGGCGCCCAGAACCGGCTGTGCAAGCCGGTCAGGCCGAACGCGTCCGGCCCGGCCACGCCCTGGTAGTTGAGGTTGTGGATGGTGAAGACGGAGCGGGTCCCGCGGAAGGCGTCGGTCCCACGCAGGCCCGACTCGAGGTACGCCGGCAGGAGCGCGGTGTGCCAGTCGTGGCAGTGCAGGATGTCGGGACGGATGTCGAGAAGCTCGCACGCGCGGATCACGGCGCGGGAGAAGAAGGTGTAGCGCAGCAGGAAGTCGTCCGAGCCGTCCGCCGCGGTGGCGTAGATCTGATCGCGCTCGAAGAAGTAGTCGTTGGCGACGAGGTAGACCGGGATGTCCGTCCCCGGCAACTTGGTGCGCAGGAAGGTCGCTTCCGCAACCCAGTTGGCCCAGGCAATCGTGACCGTCGGCAGCACTTGGTGCACGTCCGCGCCGCTACGCTCCAGCCAGTGGCGGGCCTGCCGGTAGAAGGGCATGAAGATCACGACGTCGTGTCCGAGGGCCTGCAACGCTTTCGGCAGCGATCCGCACACGTCTCCCAGGCCGCCGGTCTTGGCGATGGGAGAAACCTCAGCGGTAGCGAAGAGGACTTTCATGCGGTTGGCGGTTGGCGGTTGGCGGTACTTTATGCGATGAGCACGGAGGCGTAGCCGACGACGCGTTCGTAGTCGCCGTTGATGTCACCCGAAGTAGCGTGCTTGAGCAGCGTAGCGTCTTTGGCACCGAGAGCTTTGCCGGCGATCAGCATGGCCGTGGTGGGGATGAAGCCGCACATCGAGATGTCGGCCTCTTCCACGGTCCGCCAGAGCTGCTCCGGATCGAGAGCGAGCACCTGGTCGAGCGCCAGCTGGTCCTTGCGAAGTGTCTCCTGCTGGTTCTGGTAGTGATTGAGGTCCGAGCTGGCCAGGATGCCCACCGGCTCCGCCGTGTTGCGCACGACATGGGCGATGG
>JAXDJK010000538.1:0-3611 GCA_034665665.1 Acidobacteriota bacterium | reverse complement strand
ACTGGAAAGGGTAGGGCGTTGATCGGCCTCGCGGAAGAGTTCGCTGCGGGTCCTGCCTTCGGCAGCGGCCTTTGGGTGCTCGTCTTTTCTTGGACTCAGCCCTTTGGCGGCAGCGGCGGACCGACAAACTCTTGGTGAAAACGACTGCCGATCTCCATTAGCGCTTCTTTGTCGAGAAACTGCTCGCCGGAGGGGGGGAGCTCGCGTGATCGGGCCGGCTTCCCGGCCTCGCGGAAGAATCCTTCGACGCCGGCCGGCCCGAAGAATAGGAGTATGCGGGCCTCCTCCGAATCAACACGGAACCCGTGCGGGACGTCGCGCGGTCCATAGACAAGCGAGCCAGCTTCCGCTTCGATCACGTCCTCTCCGTGCCGAACACGAACCTCACCAGCGATGACCACGAAGAACTCGTCCTCGTTCCGGTGGATGTGGAGCGGCGAAGCGAAGTCTTTTGGCGCGAGCAGCTCCATCACGGCGAAACGTCCCTCCGTTTGTTGTGCGGTCGCTTTGAGAAGGCCGAGCCCACCGTTGAACCAAAGCGCTTCTCCTTCTTCAGGTCCAACTCCGTAGCCACCGGTTGTTTGCGGAAGAGACATTGCTCACTCCTTCCAGCGTTTGGCATCGTCAAGGAGTGGGGCCTTGGGCGATGCTCGATGCAACTCTGCCCTATGACTACATTGCCTACTGACAGGAGTCCAATCCATCATTCGGGAGCGCCTGCCATAGCGTCTGGTCAAGCAGGCGCCACACCTGAGCGCTGAGCTGCCTCGGCAGTTAGCTGTCTTGTTCCTGTTTCTGGAGTGTCGTTAGCGCCAGAATTCGCGGAGCTGCTTGGCAAGGCCTCCGCCTTGGTCGTAACCGGCTCGAGCAGCGGGCGGACGCGTCGACGGATCCATCAGATTGCTGCCGAATGCGTCGCTGGAGTTGTTATCCGGCAAGATGATTTCGACTCTGCTGCCGCCGGCGCGTAGTTCGTCGACCTGCGCTGCAAGATGCATGCCCCACTCCAGCGGCGCCCGTGATCTGCCCCCAAGTGGTGACAGCACCAGCACGCGCCCGTATCCGGCTGCCAGATCGGCGTTCTCGCTGGATCGTCGGTAGCCGCCGTCGATGTATCGGCTGTCGCCGATACCGTAGGGAGGGCCACTGGAACAGCTGGCGGCGACGGCGTCCACCAGGTCGACTCCGCTGTAGCGGTCGAACACGACCGGTCCACCGGTATGAGCATCCACCGCCGTGATGAGCACCTTTCGTTGCGGCCAGTGCTCGCTGGGCAGCCGAGCGGCGACGGTAGCGCGCCACTGCGTTTGTCGGGAGCCGTCCGACGCCACATCCATTTCGAGTGCCGCTGCACCCTGTCGACGGCGCATATCGGCCGCGTTCTCAGCGGCGGCGATGATCTCGCTCGTCCTCTGCATATGGTCGGCCACCGACCTGATGGGAACGCGTTCACCATCGGATCCGACCGGACCAGTCCGTTGCTGGGGCGCAGCGGAAAGGATGTCGGCAAGCAGTTGGGTCGCGCTCGCGCTGGTTATCTGGGCCGCGGCCGTCGATCCGGCCGACGTCCCGATGATCAGATCGGCTTCGGTCACATCCAACCCGGCATCGAACAGCCCAGCGACGACGCCGATCAACCACGCATTGCCTGCCGATCCACCACCACCGAGGACCAACGCTCGCTCATCCGCGGCGCGCTTCCGCCTTGCGGCGTCGATCTGCAGTTGATCCTGGTCGGACCTCGACCGGCCGGAGGCCGTCGTCGAGGTTATGTGCAGAGTTGAAAAAGATGTTGTGTCCATCGGAGTTGCCTTTCGCGAAATGCCTGGCGTGTCTGCATCATGCCGGTTGGCGTGTAGCAGTTGAGCGCGAGGGCAGGGGCGAGCCCTCGACCAATCGCACGCATGCCACTAGACGACTGAGGTCCCCGAGCACAGCATGGCAACCGACGGCAAACAGGCCGTCAGAGGAGGCAGCCATGCGCAGGAAGCTCGAAATCTCGATCCTTATGGTCCTTCTGGCGGTCGCCGTTGGAGTCGTCGCGTCGACTGCTGCGAGCGGTCAAACGGTTCTCCACCTCGTAACGGGTTCGAACGGCGACCTCAAGACAGCTGTGTTCGACGCCGACGGTCGCGGCCTTGGGCTGGGCGATCGCATCGCAGCTCGTGTTCCGCTGCTCGACGAGACCCAGACCGAGCAACTCGGCACCGCCTACCTGCATTGCGTCGTTCACAAGCGGATCGTCGATCCGGACAAGGGCCTGTGGAACTGCAACTACGTGCTTGAGCTCGCGGATGGTGACCTCATGCTCCAAGGGCTGGATCCGCGAGGCCCCGGCGAATATGAGGTGTCCGTAATCGGCGGTACGGGTGCGTACGCGAACGCACGCGGAGATGCCACTTTCACCGACGTGGGGGCAGATGCCGACGGGTACACGGACATGGTGATCAGGTGGGGCGCGTAGTCCGACGGTAGTGGAATCGGGTTGGCTCAGAGAGGGATGCTGTAGCGGAGGTACACGATGCCGTTGGTGAATCGGCGCTCGTCCATCAACTCGAGGTCGGCGCGCACGTCCCTCGGCAGGGCCGGCTTGCCCCACCCACGAGCACGGGATGGATGAATAGGTGGCACTCATCGACCAGCCCGTCCTCGAACGCGCGCGCCGCGAGGTTCGCGCCGCCCACGGTCAGATCGCCCGTCGCCGACCGCTTCATGTCCCGCACCGAGTCCGGGTCGTAACTACGCTCGAGCCGGCTCCTAGCCGTGGACACAGCTTCCAGGGTCGTGGAGTACACGACCTTGTCTCCCGCCTTCCAGGCCTCCGAGAAGTCGGCCATGAGGTCCGACTGCGCGGCCAGGGTTTCGTCGGTCTCCCAGACCGCCATCATCTCGTACAGTCGCCGCCCGTAGAGCCACGTGTCGACAGGGCGTATGAGGTCGGTGATGAACGCGAACACCTCGTCGCTTGGCTCGGTCCAGTCGAAACTGCCGTGGGCGTCCTCGATGTAGCCGTCGAGAGACAGGTTTGTTATGTAGGTGAGCTTCGCCATCTCCTTACACCGTCAAGCGGTGGGGTCGAGCGGTGGGTGTTCGAGGACGCGAGGCCGGTACTCGACCAGCTGGATGCGACCATCGAAGGTGCGGTTGTCGATCATCTCGAGGCTGACATCGGGATAGCCATCGTAGATGCGTTCTGCTCCCGTGGCGCCGGTAATCACGGGGAACATCACAACGCGGAAGCGATCGACCAGTCCGGCTCGCAGTAGCGCCCGGCAAAGAGTGAGGCTGCCGATCGTGCTCATGACACCCGCGCCGTCACTTTTCATCTCCCGGACAGCTTCAACAGCGTCGCCGCGCACAAGCGTGGCGTTGGCCCACGGGAGCGGCCCCTCGAGCAACGTGGAGAACACCACTTTCGTCGCGCGCGTGAGTTCGCCGAGTGAGGCCTCCTCGTCGGCGTTGAACTCGTCCGTTCCCGCTGGGGTTTCTCCGGCAGCAAAGCCCGACATCAGCCGGTATGTGTTCGCGCCCATCAGGTACGTGACTTCGGGTTGTTCGCCGAGCCAGGCGAGGTACTCAGGCCCCTGTAGACCCCAGAAGCCGGGCCAGCC